>NZ_RZOS01001249.1:0-564 GCF_004022605.1 Mesorhizobium sp. M4B.F.Ca.ET.089.01.1.1 | reverse complement strand
CGCGCAATCCGCGCCTCGGTATCCGACAGCTTCGCCTGCATGGTCGCGGCGTCAGCCTGCCAGTTGGTCGCCTGCGTCTGCCAGTTGGCAGCTTCGGCCTGCGCATTGGCCGCATCCGCGACGGCATCGCGTTCAGCCTGCAGCGCCTCATGCGCAGCCAGCAGCGCCATGTAGGCACCGGCAAGGTCCGCAGGAAGATCAACAGGCTTCGAAGTCACGAAGCCATTGAATCAGATTTCCGCTTAATATCAACTAAAAAATGCTATCCAACACGAGCTGGTCGCCATGTTTCTTGAGGGTTACGCCAATCTATCCCCGGCAAAAAGTAACTTAACTGTGCCGGAGATATTGTTACGGCTCCGCCTTCAACTGAAGGCCATATGAATCTTCCTCGTTCAAGTCTTTTTGTGAACAGGCATGCCCCTTGGCCATCATGCCAAATACATTTCAGCAAATTTCCACGCTTCCCTCGGAAGCAGAACAAATTGCCGCCCAGCGGATTATGTTTGAGCACCTCCTGCACCCGTAGCGCAAGCGAGGGGAAGCCACACCTCATATCGGTGT
>NZ_RZOS01001248.1:0-565 GCF_004022605.1 Mesorhizobium sp. M4B.F.Ca.ET.089.01.1.1 | reverse complement strand
GTCTTGCGCGATGTGAGGTTTGCGTTAGGTTGTGCTTCGGGTTTAGGGAAGGCTGCCGGAACGTCGGGGATGCCAAAGGGAAATGCCGGAATAAAACTTCGAAGATTCCAGCCGGCGCCTGCCATCCTGCAGTTGGGACTCTTGCTGTCCTGCCGCGCCGAGGCGTGGAGCTGACGGGTGCTGGAGTTCTTCCGTTCGGCCAGCCATTTCGCTGGACCGCTTCTCCGTCGCACGATAACTATCTTTCTCAGCCGCAAATCTGCGCCGGCCGCGCGGGATCGGGCCCGTAAGGCCGAAGCGGCGGCGAAGCCCGAAGGACGTCTCGAGCCGAATCACGCCGATCCATCAGCAATGGAGATGGCACGGGGTGAACCGGGTGGCACGGGCTATATCGTCGAGAGAGCTGGCGTGAGAGCTGGCGTGTCCGGCCCCGCGTACTCCGATGTGGAAGATATGAGATCGGCCGGCATCCCTTCTGCCGACGCAAAGCCGATAGATGCAGACGGAGAGCAGTCTCACGTCCTCGCCAAGGCCGCTCACGGTGTCCCCGGGGACGAGCTGGCTC
>NZ_RZOS01001247.1:0-565 GCF_004022605.1 Mesorhizobium sp. M4B.F.Ca.ET.089.01.1.1 | reverse complement strand
GTGCCGGTACCCATAACCGACCACCCCGTCTTGCCGTGAGTTGCCATGCCGGGAGCTCCTTATTCGGTCCAAGTATGGGCGAATTCGCGTCGCGGAGCCAACTTCGCATCTGATTGAGTTCTGAATTAAAGTGGCGCACACAGAGCGTCTATTCGCGTCACTGGGGAAGGCCGCCAGATTGAACCACCTCGCAGGGGAGAATGCTGCGCTTGCGGCGAATTTGAGAACCCTTTGCGACCGTCACGGGTCTGTGGCAGCCGTTTGTCGCAAATTAAACGTCAACCGGCAACAATTTAACAAATATTTGTCCGGCGCCCATGTGCCATCGAGCGCCAATCTGCGCACGATCGCGAATTTCTTCGGACTGAGCGTTCCGATCCTTTTCTCCAACCCGGAGGAATTTCGGACGTTGATCGACGGTAATTTTTTTCATGCGATGTCCACTGCCCGGCATCTGCCTGAGTTTGTGAATTTTCTTTCCAACATTGTTTTTGATAGCACCGTGCAGGATTCCGAGATCCTGGGCGTTTATGATCGCTACCAGTTTTCCTCGATCTATAAGGGT
>NZ_RZOS01001246.1:0-565 GCF_004022605.1 Mesorhizobium sp. M4B.F.Ca.ET.089.01.1.1 | reverse complement strand
TGCCGGTGTCGCGCGCAGCTCTACTGTGCACGCCGAATTGTTTCGGCTGAAGAACGGCCGCGCGCAGTGGGATCGCCGCACTCTGGTTGTCGTCGACGAGGCGGCGATGATGGATGCAAAAGTGACCGGCGAGGTGTTGCGCGAGGCGCGGCTCTCGGGGGCGAAGGTTGTTCTTGCTGGGGACGACCGTCAGTTGGGTTCGATCGAGCGCGGCGGGCTGTTCACCGAGTTGAAGAAAGAACACGGCTCGGTCGAGATCCGCCAGGTGACACGGCAGAAGGTCGATTGGCAGCGCGAAGCGGCGCATGACCTGTCCGATGGGCGCTTCGAGGAAGCGTTGCGCGCTTTTGCTCGCAACAAGTCCGTCGTCTGGACATCAAAGCAGGACGAGCTGCGCGGAAAGCTTGTCGAGCGATGGGCGCAGGACTCTTCGGTTGATCCCTCATCGTCGCGCTTTGTGTTCGCCTACACCAACAAGGATGTCGATGCCTTGAACAAGGATCTGCGCGCGGTCCGGCGCGCGCGTGGCGAGCTTGGCGAAGATTTTGTCTTCACCACCAAACAT
>NZ_RZOS01001245.1:0-566 GCF_004022605.1 Mesorhizobium sp. M4B.F.Ca.ET.089.01.1.1 | reverse complement strand
GTCTCGGAGAACCTGGCGAGATCGGGGCGTTGCGCGGGCCACCACAACCCCTCACACTCAACGAAGTCTGCTTGCCAGGGAACGGCCATCCGCTCGGTCAGCAATCCCGGATAGGTGCGGCGCATCTGGCCGTCGAAATCTTTGAATTGCCCTCTCGTGATCCGGGCTTTTCCGGCATAGATCGACGGATAGGTCATGATGAACCCGGCTTCGATGCCTGGGAAGAAGCCCCCGCCTATTGTGCGAAGAAGCGCAACCTCATCCAATCGGTCGGCTTCGTTCCCAACTGGTCGACTAGGGTCTGGCCCTGGGAGGAAGCTCCCATCGCGCCAGTCCTCAAGAATTTCTTGTTGTGCCGGCGTGAGCCGCAGCTGTCTGAGGTCTTGCGCTTTCAGTACTGCGTTGAAAATGGTGAGGCGCAGTTGGTCTGCGGCATCGCTAGGATCGGCCAAGCTGGACAAATTTGCATTCAATGCGGTTCGTACCGCTTGCCATTCGTTTTCACGCAGACGGTTGGTCCAAAAGTGTGAGGCCACGCGATGGAGGATGGGGAGCACATCCTGGAC
>NZ_RZOS01001244.1:0-567 GCF_004022605.1 Mesorhizobium sp. M4B.F.Ca.ET.089.01.1.1 | reverse complement strand
CTGCGGGCCTGATCGAGCGCGACATGTCCGGAAGGACGACCATAAGCCACGATACGAGAGCGTACATGAGGTTCGATTTCAACGATCTCGCCGATGCGACGGAGCAGGGAGGAATTATCTTTCACCGGTCGCCCAGGCCGATCTTCCTCCGGCAGGCAAAGGATGAGCGCCGTCTGTCCTCGCGCTTGCGGGTGATTTTCAAAAGCCTCCGATATAGCCCCGGCTGCCAGATGGGCTATGCGCTTCTCCCCGATCCAGTTGCGTGGTAGCGGCACGGGCGCACCCGTAAGCCATCCTGCGGGCAAGCCGACGAAACGGGTTTCCTGAAAACCATCGAGTCGAGCGCGCATCGCAGCGCAAGCGGAGGGCGCGTCGAGGCCAACCGCAGTCACCATACCAACCGAAACAATCTCGATCGGAGAGGTCATGCCTCTTCCTCCTGCGGCGCGGTGCCATTGGCACGGATATACGTGCGCCCCGTCGCGCGCGCCCTCAGCATTGCTTGCGTCGGTGGCCCAACCCAGCACTCCGAGAAATCCAAAATGGTCCGCTGGATGCGCTGTGAGA
>NZ_RZOS01001243.1:0-567 GCF_004022605.1 Mesorhizobium sp. M4B.F.Ca.ET.089.01.1.1 | reverse complement strand
GTTCCGACGTCTCCGCCGGAAATGGCAAAGGCGTGCGAACAACTCAAAGCCGCCGATCCTTCCATCACGCCGTTGGGGGTGCGAGGCGTGCGTTTCTGGAGCAGTATCCACACCGCCGCAGTCTCGATCGCCCGCTCCTACGGTGTCCACGATTTTGTCGTCACGGACGGCAAGCTCGACACGGGACTGGCTTCGCCGGAATCGATCGCGTTCCACAAGGATTACGTGGACATGATCAAGAAGTGCGCGGCTCCTTCCTTCGCCAATGATAACTGGTACGAGTTCGTGGACGGCATCTCGTCCGGCCGCACCGCGATGGCGATCGACTCAAATATGTTCGGCTTCTGGAACGATGTTGCGGGGAAGCCGGCATCCGGCAAGATCGCCTTCGCTCCGCCGCTGCACGCACCGAGCGCCACGAGCTTCGATTCTAACATCTGGATCTGGGCTCTCGCCATGAACGCGGCTTCCGAAAAGAAGGGCACGGCCTGGCTGTTCATCCCGTGGGCCACCTCCAAGCAGGTGGCGCTCAAGGGTGCCCTTGCTGGCCAGCTCGTCCATCCGCCG
>NZ_RZOS01001242.1:0-568 GCF_004022605.1 Mesorhizobium sp. M4B.F.Ca.ET.089.01.1.1 | reverse complement strand
GTCAGGGTTGAAGCGTTTTGTGAGCTGCTTCATGTCCTTGTCGACGGCGATCAAGATCGCGCTGTTGGCCAAGGCGGTTTCACATACCACGATGTCCGAGGCACCTTCGGCGAGCACGTCGCTGTGCCGGATCGCTTTGTGCCCGGCCTTTTCGACCGCCAGCGCAACGGATTCGGGAGCGCTGGCGTCCAGCAGGAAAATGAGATGAGCTGCCAGCGCCTTCAAGCAGCGCTGTCGAATGCGAGCGCAGCTTCCACGTCCGACTTCGTCAGCGTGGGATATTCACGCATGATCTGCTCGACCGTGTAGCCCGATTCCGCAAAGGCTTTGATGTTTCCCACCGGGATGCGCGTTCCGGCAACGACCGACGTGTTGCCGAACCCATGACGCTTCTCGATACGGCCAGCGGCCGATGAATCGCGTTGGCGCCAGAGCCTAACACGCTCCTGCATGTCGCCAGCTACCACCTGCAACGGGATTTGTAGGACTCCTTGACCTGAAACGACCTCTTCGTGCTGGTTGGTTTCGTTGTTGACGAAAACCACCTTCTTCTTGAGCACGTAAAGGG
>NZ_RZOS01001241.1:0-569 GCF_004022605.1 Mesorhizobium sp. M4B.F.Ca.ET.089.01.1.1 | reverse complement strand
GTGCAGGGCTTTGCCGATCAGGTCAAGAATGCCGGCAAGGCCTCGCCGGAAGGCGAAGGCAATTGGGCGAAGTCGTCCCTCGAGGATCTCGTTCAGTACAATGACGGCTTCCGCAGCAATCTCATCGGCACGCCGGAACAGATCGCCGAACGCATCCTGAAACTGAAGGACGCCGGTGCCGACCTGATCCTGCTCGGCTTCCTGCATTTCCAGGAAGAGGTCGAGTTCTTCGGCAAGCGCGTCATTCCTCTGGTGCGCGAACGGGAAGCAGCTCGCGACAGGGAGCTTGTCGCCGCGGAATAGGACGGGCGCGGCCCACGGGGCCGCAGCCGACACGCCTTCAAAAGCAGGAATGTTTCATGATTGGTGCTTCGCTGGGAGCGGCCGCATACGAGCGCGCGTCCGAAATTTCCGCCATCCTCGCGGTGGCTAACCCCGTCGGCGACAGGCGTCTGGCACGCCTGTCGTCACGGCCGGATGTGGTTCTCGCGCTGAGCGGGATCGGCATTTCCTTTGGCGGGGTCAAGGCGCTGAGCGATGTTGATCTCGAAGTGGAAGTCGGCGAGATC
>NZ_RZOS01001240.1:0-569 GCF_004022605.1 Mesorhizobium sp. M4B.F.Ca.ET.089.01.1.1 | reverse complement strand
GGTACGCTCGGAGCCGCTCGCCGGACGTTTATGCGAGCGATATTCTGGAAAGGCGCGCTGACCACTGCCCACCTACCGCCCGCGCAATCACTTCCTGAAGTGCCGACATCGCGATTGGCGCGGGGCTTGCAAGGACCCTTGGTGCAACGTTCGACCGGAGCGCAGCGACGGGAGATGCCCGGGAGGGAGGAACCTGCCTCGATCCGGTTAGGAGACAAGAATTGTTGAATATAATCCCGCACACCGCAGCGCGAGTCCCGCGCGCCCTAAGCCCTCTTATCCCAGCTTTACGTGCAGGTGTTTGCTGCAGTCACGCTCAGCCATCGCACTCGGCCGCCTGAAGCCGCTCGGCGAACGGCGACCGCGGGGGCAGTTCGCACGCACACAGCGCCGCTCACGGATGGGTCGGCTGTTGGGCCCAGCCATCCCACCGCATCTCTTCGAATAGCACGAGCCCCTTGACCTCCCGTCATCCGCGAACAGCGGGTGAGGCATTAAAGCGGTGCCCCCTTTGACGTCAAAAGGCCAGCCGTTGCCGCCCTGCCGTTCACTGTTAATTGGAGCCTAAC
>NZ_RZOS01000123.1:0-13836 GCF_004022605.1 Mesorhizobium sp. M4B.F.Ca.ET.089.01.1.1 | reverse complement strand
GAACAGCGTCGCCGCCTTCGGGATGCCATAGGCGCCGAACTTCGGTCCCGGGTTGATCGCCTGCTTGGACGTGTTGAACAGGAGCACGCCGCCGGTGCCCTGTTCCAGCATGATGCGCACGGCATTCTGCGCCGCCGACTGGTGGGCGAAGAAATTGAGCTCGAAGCTCTTGCGCAGCGTAGTGTCATCGAGCTCGCCGATGCGGCCTTCCCAGGCCGCGCCCGCATTGGAGACCAGGATGTCGAGGCCGCCATAGACCGCGACCGCCCGGTCGAATGCGGCGCGCAGTTCGACGGGATTGGTGATGTCGGCGCCGACGCCGATCGAGCCGTTTCCGGCCTTCTTCGCCGCTTCCGCGGCCTTGGCCGGATCGAGGTCGACGATGACGGCATGCGCGCCATTGTCGGCGAACAGCTTCGCCGTCGCCGCGCCGATCGCGCCGGCGCCGCCGGTCACCAGCACCACCTGGCCGGTCAGCGGCTTCGGCTTGTTGGAGGCGAGCTTGGCCTGTTCCAGCGACCAGTATTCGAGCGGGAAGAGATCGGCCTTGGACAGCGGGTGGAAATGGCCGACGGCCTCGGCGCCGCGCACCGCCTCGATCCACATCTCGCCGACATCGGAGGCGATTTTTGCGTCCTTCAGCGTGCGGCCGTGGCCGAACATGCCGAGGCCCGGCACCAGCGTCAGGCGCGGCATCGGATCGAGCATGGTGCGCTTGACGTCGTCCAACGCGTCATTGGTCTGGAAATAGGCGCGGTAGTCCTTGGCGAAGGTCTCGACATGGTTGCGGATGACGGCTTTGTAGTCGCCGATCTTGTCGGCGTCCGGCGCCGGCACGGCCATCGGCCCGGTCTTGATGCGGATCGAGAGATCCGGCGTCGAGACACCGCGCCCGGCATAGTCGGCGATCCTGGCCGAGTTGATGAAATCGACGATCGCATCCGAAGTGCGGAAGTCGCTGATCATGCGGTCGAAGCGGCCCTCGCCGCGCGCCACCGCGACGGCGCCGCGCAGCGCGGGCGCGATATCGGACGGTCTGGCGAGCTTCGCCGGCAGCGCCGCCTTGACCGTCTTCGGCTTGCCGTTTTTGGCGACATAGTCCTCGGCGACCGTCACATGGTGGATCATCCGGTCATAGGCCTGCCTGGCGTCGTCGCCGAAGGTGAAGATGCCGTGCTTGTCGAGGATCAGGCCTTCGACGCTTGGATCGGCATCGAAGACGTCGCCCGCCGCCTTCGCCAGGTCGAAGCCTGGCATGATGTAGGGCACGTAGCCCATCTTCTCGCCGAACACTTTCCTAACCAGCGCCTTGCTGTCTTCCTGGTCGACAATGGCGAGGACGGCGGTCGAATGCGTGTGGTCGACGAATTTGTGCGGCAGGAAGGCGTGCAGCAGCGTTTCGACCGACGGATTGGGCGAGGCGGGATCGATGAGGTTGGCGCGTTGCAGCGCCACCATGTCTTCGTCGGAAAGCCTCTCCAGCGCGCGCGCCTTGAGCAGCGCGCCCATCTTCACCGCCGGCAGGCCCTGCGGCTCGATGACGGCCATGTCCCAGCCGCTGCCCTTGACGCAGAGCACGTCCCACTCGTCGCCGACAAGATCGGTGGCCTTGATCTTGCACGACGTGTTGCCGCCGCCATGGAGCACCAGCCGCGGCTCGCCGCCGAGCAGCCGGGTCGTGTAGACGCGCAGCGCGAGGTCGCGGCCGACGCCCTTCTTGGCATAGTCGGCAACCATCTTTTCCGCGTCGCCGTCATTCCACAGGTTCTTCATGTCGCTTCGTCCGCTTTCATGTCTTTGATTGCTGTGAACAGGAATGCCGCGACGCTTTGATGACAAGGCGCCGGCGGCGAGGGTTGTTTGTCTAGGAGGCCTTCTTGGTCACCGCTCCGGCATGGTCCAGCAGCCGCTGCGCCACGCGCGCGCCGACAACCAGATGCGTGCAGAGCCCGCCGGCGAGCGCGGCAAGCAGCGGCTCGAACTTGCTGTCCTCCTGCACCACCATCAGCCGCTTTTCGATGGCGCCGAGCGAGCCGAGTTCGGCGGAGATGACCCGGCGGTTGTAGCTGCAATCGAGCGCCTCGCCGGCGGCATCGATGATCTGTCCCGCGATCACGCCGGCGGCGCCGGCGTTGCGAAGCACTTCCATTTCGCTCACCGTCAGCGCGCCGCATTTGACGACATGGCTGTCGGCGTCGACGGTGCCGACTGAAAACAGCGCGAGGTTGCAATCGCTGATGCCTGCCAGTTGCTCGCGGATCACCGGCTCGGCGCGCAGGGCCCGCGCCAGCTCTTCCGTCGACAGCACCAGCGGCGCGTAGAAGTTCAGCCCCTTGGCGTTGAGCCGCCGGGCTATTTCCATCGTGCACTGGTCGGGCCGGTAGGAATAGGGCGCCCCGAGGTTGCCGCAGAGCTGTACCACCGTCACGTCCTGCAGGTCTGCGAAGGACATGATGTCCGCGATGGTGTAGACGGTGCGGCCCCAGGCGACGCCGAGGCGGTCGCCCTTCTTGACCAGCTCGAGAAAGACGCTGGCCGCGAGCACCGCGATGTCGGTCGACGGATCGACGACATAGGCGTTTTCGGGCGCGATCCAGACGGCGTCGAGCTTCAGCGCGTCTTCCAGTCGGCGCGCCAAGACGTCGTCGGTGAAAAGCTGGGTCGAGGTTGAGATGTTGACGATGCCGGTCTCGCGGGCCTTGCGCAGATACATGGCGACCGAAGCGCGCGAAATCTTGAGCTGGTTCGCCACTTCGTCCTGGCGCAGGCCATGGGCGTAGTAGAGCCAGGCGGCCTTGTGGATAAGCTGTTCTGCCGGTCGGATCGCCATGCCATCTCCTCGGCTGACATTATTCACGGCTCTCGACAAAAGTCAAACCGAGCGGAGGTATGCATTTCCGTTTCACCGGCTGAATCTAGATCACCATTGTGCCAAATGCCCCCTGTCGTGGCATCGTTGGTGGTGACGCGGAGCGGAGCCTGTGATTAGAAGTCGATAAACATATTGGGGAGGATGGGAT
The DNA here is from genome assembly GCF_004022605.1 of Mesorhizobium sp. M4B.F.Ca.ET.089.01.1.1. NCBI lineage: Bacteria > Pseudomonadati > Pseudomonadota > Alphaproteobacteria > Hyphomicrobiales > Phyllobacteriaceae > Mesorhizobium > Mesorhizobium sp. M4B.F.Ca.ET.089.01.1.1. The sequence goes on along the minus strand of NZ_RZOS01000123.1, from coordinate 10,816 downwards.
GGGCAATCCCTACGAACAGGATCTCGACAGGAATGCCGCCAACCACCAGCCGCTGACGCCGCTGACCTATCTGGAGCGGGCGGCAAAAGCCTATCCCGACCATGTCGCCATCATCCATGGCAACCAGCGCATCACCTATCGCGATTTCTGGCGTCGCTCGCTGCGGCTCGCCTCGGCGCTGGCCAAGCGCGGCATCGGCAAGGGCGATACGGTGACGGTGATGCTGTCGAACACGCCGCCGATGCTGGAGGCGCATTTCGGCGTGCCGATGACCAAGGCGGTGCTGCATTCGCTGAACACAAGGCTCGACGCCGCCGTCATCGCTTTCCAGCTCGACCACGCCGATACAAAGGTGCTGATCGTCGACCGTGAATTCTCCCGCGCGGTCAGGGAGGCGTTGGCATTGGCCAAGGCCAAGCCGTTGGTCATCGACTATGACGATCCCGACTATGCCGCCGATGCCCCCTATCCGAAGGGCGAGCGGATCGGCACATCAGACTATGAGGAGTTCGTCGCAGGCGGCGATGAGGCTTTCGCCTGGTCGATGCCCGACGACGAGTGGGACGCCATCTCGCTCAACTACACCTCCGGCACCACCGGCAACCCGAAGGGCGTCGTCTATCACCATCGCGGCGCGGCGCTGATGGCCTATACCAACACCATCCATGCCGGCATGGCCAAGCACGCGGTCTATCTGTGGACGCTGCCGATGTTCCACTGCAACGGCTGGTGCTTTCCCTGGACGCTGGCCGTGCAGGCCGGCACCCATGTCTGCCTGCGCTGGGTGCGGGCAAAGCCGATGTATGACGCGATCGCCGATCATGGCGTCACCCATCTCTGCGGTGCGCCGATCGTCATGTCGGTGCTGATCAACGCCAAGGCCGAGGACAAGCGTGAGTTCGCGCAAACCGTCACCTTCAACACGGCGGCCGCGCCGCCGCCGGAGGCAGTGCTGTCAGGCATGGCCGATGCCGGCTTCGCCGTCACCCATCTCTACGGCCTGACCGAGACATATGGGCCGGCTGTCGTCAACGAATGGCACAATGAGTGGGACGAGTTGGAGAAGGGACCGCGCACGGCGAAGAAGGCGCGCCAGGGCGTGCGCTATGCTTCGCTCGAGGGCCTGACCGTGATGGATCCCGAGACGATGACGGAAACGCCGGCGGACGGCGAGACCATCGGCGAGGTCATGTTCCGCGGCAACATCGTCATGAAGGGCTATTTGAAGAACAGGAAGGCGACTGACGAGGCCTTCGCCGGCGGCTGGTTCCACTCAGGCGATCTCGGCGTCATGCATCCGGACGGCTACATCCAGCTCAAGGATCGTTCCAAGGACATCATCATTTCCGGCGGCGAGAACATCTCGTCCATCGAGGTCGAGGATGCGCTCTACAAGCATGCCGCCGTCGCCTCCTGCGGCGTCGTTGCGAAGTCCGATGACAAATGGGGCGAGGTGCCTGTCGCCTATGTAGAGCTGAAGCCCGGCAAGAGCGCGACCGAGGCCGAGATCATCGACCACTGCCGCACTTTGCTCGCCCGCTTCAAGGTGCCGAAGGCAGTGGTGTTTGCGGAGATCCCGAAGACCTCGACCGGGAAGATCCAGAAGTTCCGGCTGAGGGAAATGGCGAAGGGTCTCTGAGTTCGTCATCCGAGGGTGAGAGCAGTCGCGGAGCGACGTCGCGGAAACCCTGGGATCCATGCCGTGACCTTGCGGCCGTGCTCCGGCGGTCGAGAATAGCCTGCACGAATCGCGGCGCTGGCAAGCTAACTGCTTGATCCGACTTTATTCTTTGGCCGACGTCACGGCATGGATCCTAGGGTCTGCGCTGCGTCGCTTCGCTCCTTGCTTCACCCTAGGATGACGAACTCATCGTGGGTTTCACGCTTCCTCGCTGTCACCATCTGTCACCAATTGTACGCGTACGTCGATTCCGCGTTGACATGCCGCTCGTTTCGATTTACGACTGACGAAAATTGAAATTCGTCACTCGTTATTTGACAGAGAGCTAATGTCCGAAGCCGCCCACATCGTGGCCGACCCCGCCCGCCAGGAAAACGTGACGCGCATCCTCGATTGCGCCGAGCGTCTGTTCCGGCATTACGGTTACGGCAAGACCAACGTCGCCGACATCGCCCGCGAGCTCGGCATGTCGCCGGCCAATATCTATCGCTTCTTCGCCTCCAAGGTCGAAATCCACCAGGCCGTCTGCGGCCGCATGCTCGGCGCCAGCTACAAGATGGCCTACGAGATTTCGCGTCTGCCGCTCAGCGCCGAGGAGCGGCTGCGCCGCTATGTGCATGCCCAGTACAAGATGACCACGGAAGTCATGCTCGACGACCAGAAGGTGCATGAGATGGTCATCGTCGCGCTCGAGCGCGACTGGGCCGTCATCGACAAGCATGTCGACAGCATCCACGATCTGTTCGCCGAGGTGATCCGCCAGGGCATCGAAGCCGGCGAGTTCAGGGACCAGGATCCGGTGATCGCGTCGCGCTGCTTCGGTGCCGCCACCGTCATCCTGTGCCACCCGCAGATGGTGGCGCAGTGCCTTGCCAAGACCAACCGGGCGATGCCCGACGATCTCATCGATTACGCGATCAAAGCCTTGAAATAGCCGCCGCCCGCCGGGCGCGCGGTGTCGAAAAGTTGATCTCCAGTCAGGAGTGCTAAGGTGTCTTTGTCCAATTCCATCATCCGCAGGCTGCCGGTCGCCGGCCTGATCGTCGCCGCTCTCGGGCTTGCCGGCTGCAGCCAGGAGAAGGCCGAAATCAAGGAAATCATCCGGCCGGTCAAGGTGGTCGAGATCGGTGAGGCCCAGACCACCCGCGAGCTCGACTATTCCGGCTCGGTGCGCGCTCGCACCGAGATGAACCTTGGCTTTCGCGTCGCCGGCAAGGTCACCGAGCGCCTCGTCGATATCGGCCAGCATGTGAATTCGGGCGATGTGCTCGCTCGCATCGATGCCTCCGACTACGATTTGTCGGTCAGGAGCGCGGCGGCGAGCCTTGACGCCGCCGAGCGGCAGGTCGAAACGGTGGATCTGGCAAAGAAGCGCGCCGAGCAGCTCTACGCCAAGAGCTTCGCGTCGAAGTCGCAGCTCGATCAGGCGACGCTGACCTATGCTCAGGCCGTGGCGACGCGCGACGCCGCCCGCTCGACGCTTGCCCAGGCGAAGAACCAGGTCGGCTATACCGATCTCAAGGCGAGCGAGGACGGTATCGTTACCGCCATCAGCGCCGATATCGGCCAGGTGGTCGGCGCCGGAACGCCGGTGATGACCGTTGCCGTCGACGGCGAGAAGGAAGTGCTGATCGCCGTTCCCGAGATGGACATCGCCGAGTTTCGGCCGGGTAAGGACGTCAAGGCGGGCTTCTGGTCCGACGATGCGCTGACGCTGGCCGGCAAGGTGCGTGAGGTTTCCGGCAGCGCCGATCCGCAGTCGCGCACCTTCGCTGTCCGCGTCTCGCTGCCCAACGATCCGCGCGTGCTGCTCGGCATGACCGCCAACATCGAAGCCTCGGTGGCGAGCCGGAAGCAGATGGTGTCGATCCCCCTCAGCGCGCTCGCCGAGAAGGACGGCCGGAAGATTGTCTGGACCGTCGACCGCACCAGCGAGACGGTTCATCCGCGCCCGGTCAAGGTCGGCGACTTCACGGTCGACGGCGTCAATGTCGCCGACGGGTTGAAGCAGGGCGACGTCGTGGTTGCCGCCGGCACGCAGTTCATGACCGAGAACCTCAAGGTCAAGCTCTCCGGCGACGCGGCGCAGCAGTCGGCGTCGGCCGAGGGCAAGGCCGACATCACCAGCAGCCTGCGCTGAAGCCGGGCGAATGAAAACGCCGCTCGCTCGGGCGAGTGGACCATGGTTTCCGGGCGGCGAGCGCCCGGCTGTCGAGACGTCAGGTTGATGTAACCCCCACATCGATCCTCGCGTCCCACCGCGACGAGTGTCTCTCCGCCTCGGAAAGCCTCGCCGCCCGGAAGCCAGCATCGGAAATTTCGTGAGCACGCGCAGTTGCGTGCCTTGCCGATCAATCGGAATGGACTGACGCCGATGACCACCGACAGCACTGAGAAGCGGCCTTTCAATCTTTCGCGCTGGGCGATCGGCCACCCCAGCATCGCGCGCTTCCTGTTCGGCCTGATCATCCTTGCCGGCGCGCTCGGCCTGATGCGCATGGGCCAGAAGGAAGATCCTGACTTCACCTTCCGCGTCATGGTCGTCCAGGCCGTCTGGCCGGGCGCCTCGATCCAGGAGATGGAGGACCAGGTCGTCAACAAGATCGAGCGCAAGCTGCAGGAAACGCCGCATCTCGATTTCGTGCGCTCCTATACGCGCGCCGGCAGCGCCATCATCACCTTGCAGGTGAAAGGCGACACCAATGCCGAGCAGGTGAAGGACGCCTTCTACCAGGTGCGCAAGAAGGTCGGCGACATCGCCAGCGACCTGCCGCAGGGGCTGCTCGGCCCGTATTTCAACGACGAGTTCGGCGACACCTTCATCACGCTGCATTCGATCAGCGGCAACGGCTACAGCTATCCGGAGCTGAAGAAGTTCGCCATCCAGGCGCGCGATATGCTGTTGACGACGCCGGGCGTCGAGAAGGCCGTAATCATCGGCGACCAGCCCGAGAAGATCTATATCGACGTTTCGTCGAAGGCGCTGGCCGAGCGCGGCCTGACGCTGACCGACCTGCAGAACGCGATCAAGGGCCAGAACAATGTCGATCCGGCGGGCTCGGTCGACACCGGACAGCGCTCGGTGCGCATCTCGGTCGAGGGCGACGTCACCAGGGCCGCCGACATCAGGGAACTGCGCCTGCGCGCCGGCGGCCAGGTGACGCGGCTCGGCGACATCGCCACAGTCTCTTCGGGGCTGGAGGATCCGTTCCAGCGCAAGTACCGCTTCAACGGCCATGAGAGCGTTCAGCTCGGCGTCGTCATGGCCAAGGGCTTCAACGTCACCGACGTCGGCAAGGATGTCGAGGCGACCTACCAGCGCTTCGAGGAAGGCCTGCCCTACGGCGTCGCGGTCGACCAGATCTCCGACCAGCCGGAGGTCGTCCGCGATGCCGTCAAGGAGTTCATGGAGGCGCTCGGCGAGGCGCTGCTGATCGTGCTGGCCGTCTCGCTGCTGTCGATCGGCTGGCGTTCCGGCCTGGTCATCGCCATCGCCATTCCGCTGGTGCTCGCCGCCACTTTCGCCATCATGTACGAGCTCGGCATCGACCTGCAGCGCATTTCGCTCGGCGCGCTGATCATCGCGCTCGGCCTGCTCGTCGACGATGCGATGATCGTCGTCGAGATGATGGAACGCAAGCTGGAGGAGGGGCTGGTCAAGATCGAGGCGGCGAGCTTCGCCTATTCCTCGACCGCCTTCCCGATGCTGACCGGGACGCTGATCACCACCGCGGGCTTCATCCCCGTCGGCTTCGCCGCCTCGACCGCCGGCGAATATGTGCGCACCCTGTTCTATGTCGTCGGCATCGCGCTGGTCGTGTCCTGGTTCGTCGCGGTCTATTTCACGCCGTGGCTCGGCCACATGATCCTGAAGCAGCGAAAGCATGCCGGCAGCCATCACGATGTCTTCGACACGCGCTTCTACCGCCGCCTGCGCGCCACCGTCGGCTGGGCCGTGCGCCATCGCATCATCGTGCTGGTGATGACGCTGGTCACCTTCGCCACCAGCCTGTGGGCGTTCCAGTTCATTCCGCAGAACTTCTTCCCGCAGTCCTCCCGGCCCGAAATCCTCGTCGACCTCTGGCTGCCGGAAGGCACCTCGATCAAGGAGGTCGAGACGCAGGCCAAGGCGCTCGAAGGCAAGATGATGGACGATCCGGACAAGCGCTTCATCGCCACCTATATCGGCGAGGGCGCGCCGCGCTTCTTCCTGCCGCTCGACCAGCAGCTCAGGAATCCGAACTTCGCCCAGCTCCTGGTGATGGCCAAGGACGAACCGGCGCGCGAGCGGCTGATCGTCAAGCTGCGCACCATCCTGGCCGAGGATTTCCCATCGATCCGGTCCAAGGTCGACCGCCTGTTCCTCGGTCCGCCGACCGGCTGGCCGGTGCAGATGCGCGTCATGGGCCCGGACCGCCAGGAGGTGCGCCGCATCGCCGACGAGGTGAAGGCGAAGTTCCACGCCAACCCGCTGCTCGGCGCCGTGCATGACGACTGGCTGGAGCCGGTGCCGGCGATGAAGCTGGTCATCGACCAGGATCGCGCCCGCGCGCTCGGCGTCACCTCGCAGCGCATCCGCCAGATGCTGCAGGCCACCATGTCCGGCGCGCCGCTCGACGATTTCCGCGACGGCGAGGAGACCGTCTCGATCGTCGCCCGCGAGCCGGATGCGAGCCGCAAGCTGCTGTCCTCGGTCGATTCCGTCTACATCCCGACCGATTTCGGCGGTTTCGTGCCGCTGTCGCAGGTGGCCAAGGTCGTTCCGGTGCTGGAGCAAGGCATCGAGTGGCGGCGCGACCGCCTGCCGACCATAACGGTGCGCGGCACCCTGCCGGACGGCGTGCAGTCGAACGACGTCGTCACCAAGATGTACAACGACATGAAGGACCTGCGTGCCGGCCTGGCGCCCGGCTACAAGGTCGAGATCCAGGGCGGCGCCGAGGATTCGGCCGAAAGCCAGGCCTCGATCGCCGCCAAAGCGCCGATCATGCTGGCCATCATCGTCGTGCTGCTGATGATCCAGCTGCAGCATTTCGGCAAGGCGATGCTGGTGCTGGCCACCGGCCCGCTCGGCATCATCGGCGCCGCCGCGGCGCTGCTGATCAGCGGCGCGCCCTTCGGCTTCGTCGCCATCCTCGGCGTGATCGCGCTGCTCGGCATCATCATGCGCAACTCGATCATCCTGGTCGACCAGATCGATCAGGACATCGCCGCCGGCATGGAGCGATCCGAGGCGATCATCGGCGCCGCCGTGCGCCGCTTCCGGCCGATCATGCTGACGGCGCTCACCGCCGTGCTGGCGCTGATCCCGATCTCGCGCGCCGTGTTCTGGGGGCCGCTGGCCTACGCCATGATGGGCGGCATCCTGGTCGCTACCGTGCTCACCATCCTGGTGCTGCCGGCAGGCTACGCGCTGTTCTTCGGCCGCGAGCGCAGGAAGGCCGGGGTCGAGGACAAGGGGCCCGAGTCCGAACTGACTCAGAACAACGAAAAGCCGGAGCTGGCGCTGGCCGCGGAATAAGGTGGTGGCAACCTCGGATCGTCCGCCATTGCCACGGGTCGATGGCGGACGATCTGCGTCGCGGGCCGGCGCGCTAGAGCAATTCCAGGAAAAGTGTGAAGCGAATTGCAGCGGCGCGGCATCTTCAGGCGCGAGTATGAGGGCTCGACGCTGCGCGAGAATCTCGGCCTGAAGCGGCCGCCGAACCGGTTCTTCGAGGAGACGATCCGCAAGGCGGACTGACGAGAGGCCGTTGGACAAAAGAGATCGGGCGCGCCGAGGCGCGCCCGATCCTGTTCTCAGGTCGCTGCGTCAGATGACGAACAGCCAGTTGGCGATCAGCATCACCGCCACGCCGGCGATCAGCGTCAGATAGGGCAGGGCGCCGGCCTTCTTGACCTTGAGGTCGGCCGACGTCATGCCGAGATCGGCCAGCATATGGTCGGGGAACTTGCCGCCGTCCTGGATGTAGTGACGAAAGCAGAACACCGGGATGATCAGCGCCGCAGTGATCAGGCCAGCCCACAGCGCCATCGGGTTCCACACCTTGGCGCCGGCGCCCATGAAGACGGCGTTGACGTAGGCGAAGATCGCGCCGATGCCGAGCAGCCAGGTCGGCGCCCGCCACGGACGCGCGATATGGCCGTTGTCGATGCGGTGGATCCAGCCGGCATTGAGGTTGAGGAAGTTGAAGATGATGTAGCCGCAGTTCGACACGGCGAGGATGAAGAAGAAGCTCGTCGCGTCGGCCGAGGCGATGGCCAGCACGATCAGGTTGAAGACGAGGTCGGTCCACATCGCCCGCGTCGGCGCGCCATGCTCGTTGACATGGCTGAGATAGCGCGGCAGCCAGCCGTCTACCGAGCCCTGGTAGAGCGTGCGCGAGGAGCCGGCCATCGCCGTCATGATGCAAAGCACCAGCGCCAGGATCATCAGCATGACCAGCAGGCTGTGGATGATCTTGCCGCCGCCGACCATGCCGGCCAGCGCATCGGCGACGCCGGAGCCGTCGACGATCGGCGTCGCCAGCATGCCATTGAGGCCGAGCACGCCCTGGAAGGTGAACGGCACCAGGATGAACAGCAGCATGCAGAGCAGGCCGGAATAGAAGATCGCCTTGAACGTGTCGGTGCCGGGGTTCTTGAACTCGGAGGTGTAGCAGACGGCGGTCTCGAAGCCGTAGGTCGACCAGGCGGCGATGAACATGCCGCCCAGCACCAGCGTCCAGCCGGCGATGTTCCAGGCTCCCGGGTCGGGCGCGTAGGCGGCCGCCAGCGGCACCAGCGGCGAGAAGTTCGCCCAGTTGATCTGGCCGGTGAAGATCGGCACCACACCGACGATCAGCATCGGGATGATGACCAGCAGGCCGATATATTTCTGCACACTGGCCGTGCCGAGGATGCCGCGATGCTGGATCGAGAAGATCATCAGCATCAGCACCGCGCCGATGAAGAAGGTGGCGTTGAAGGTGAAGGACACCGGACCCAGCGTATGGCCCCACAGCGACCAGGTGCGGATCGCCGGCGTCGCGGCTGCGGCCACCGCCGCGATGGCATCGGCAGGCGCCGTGCCGGCATGGGCGGCGATATAGGCGACCACTTCCGGCGAGGTCTCGCTGAAGACCGGGATCGGCGCCAGCGCGTTGAGGATATAGGCGGCGGCGATCGAGCAGCCGAGCGACAGCACCGGCGACCAGGCGAACCAGTTGCACCACACCGACAGCGGCGCGATGAATTTCGAGTAACGCAGCCAGGCGGTGGCGCCGTAGATCGAGGCGCCGCCGGACTTGTTCGGGAACAGACCGGCGATTTCGGCATAGGTGAACGACTGCAGGAAGCCCATGATCATGGACACCGTCCAGATCACGAAAGCCAGGGTCCCGGTCGTGCCGGCAATGCCGCCGATGGAGAACAGGACGAGGGCGGGAACGCCGCTTGCCACCCAGAAGGCGCCACGCCAGTCGATATGCCTGAGCAGCTTGCCTTCCGCAGGCTGCTCAAGGACCGTGCTCATTGTGCTCATATGTATGAATTCCCCTTTTTTGCTGTTCCCCGCCGGTGTGCCTCGGCTGCGCGAAGCTTCCCCCCGGCCTCATTTCGAACGGCTGTAGTGTTTCCACTCAGTCGCATTTTTTTCTTAACAGTGAAGATTGATCCGACGCGCTTTCACGTCAAGCGTTTTGTGGCGCCGTGCACATCACGCTTGCGAAACATGGCACGGACGCCACTGCGGCCGCCATCAAGACGGTCGGATGAGGCCTTGGAGGCGGCCGTCAGGAGCGCGGTTTCGTCTTTTGCGGGTCGTAATGCGCGAAGGCCACGACTCGCGCCGGCAGCCGCTTGGCATGGCCGTCGAGCTTGCCGACCTCGACCTCAGTGCCGATGTCGGCATGGGTGACGTCGAGCCGCGCCAGGGCGATGGTCTTGCCGAGCAGCGGAGAGCGCATGCCGGAGGTGACGACGCCGATCTGGGCGCGGCCGACATGGACGCAGTCGCCGTGGCCGACAGGGATGTTCGCATCGATGTCGAGGCCGACCAGTTTCGTCTGCGGATGTTCCTTGCGCCTTATCAGCGCGTCGCGGCCCATGAAGTCGTCGGTCTTGGTCTTCAGCGGCACGGTGAAGCCGATGCCGGCCTCGAACGGGTCGGTCTGGTCGGAGAACTCGTAGCCGGCGAAGATCAGCCCGGCCTCGATGCGCACCATGTCCAGCGCCTGCAGGCCCATCGGCTTCAGCCCATGCGGCTGGCCGGCCTCCCAGATGGCGTCGAACACCTTTTCGGCGTCGCGCGGATGGCACCAGATCTCGTAGCCGAGCTCGCCCGTATAGCCGGTGCGCGAGACGACCACCGGAACGCCGTTGCCGCCGCCGATGCGGGCGACCGCGAAGCGGAACCATTCGAGCTCGCCGATCGAGGGCTGCAGCGGCGAGGTCCAGACGACCTCCTTCAAGATGTCGCGGCTCTTCGGGCCCTGCACGGCGATGTTGTGCATCTGGTCGGTGGACGAGCGCACCAGCACGTTGAGGCCGAGTTCCCTGGCCGTCTCTCGCAGCCATTCGCCGGACAGGTCGTCGCCGCCGACCCAGCGGAAATTGTCCTTGCCGAGCCTCAGCAGCGTGCCGTCGTCGATCATGCCGCCATGCTCGTAGCACATCGCCGAATAGACGACCTGGCCGACGCCGAGCTTCTTGACGTCGCGGGTCAGCGTGTATTGCAGCAGCGCTTCGGAATCCGGTCCTGTCACCTCGAACTTGCGCAGCGGCGACAGGTCCATGATCACCGCCGCCTGCCGGCAGGCCCAGTATTCGGCGATGGCGCCCTCTTTGGCGAAGGAGTTGGCCAGCCAGTAGCCCCTGTACTCGGCGAAGTCGCGCGTGTGCTTGGCAAAGCTCGAATGAAAAGCTGTCTCTCGGGTCATCTTCGGTTCCGAATCGGGCGTCATGCGTCTGGCGATCGCACGCGAGAATTTGTGCTGGCCGGAATAGGTGCGCACATGGATGTCGGTGAGATTCCAGCCATTGGCGGGCGTGGTGTCGTCGGGGCAGGCGGAGGAGACGCAGACGATGTCGGTCAGTGCGCGCAACAGCACATAGTCGCCCGGCCGCGACCACGGCTCGTCCGACACCATTATGCCA
>NZ_RZOS01001239.1:0-569 GCF_004022605.1 Mesorhizobium sp. M4B.F.Ca.ET.089.01.1.1 | reverse complement strand
ACCGCTGCCGACGATGCATCGCTCTCCGAGGATGAGCGCCGGCGCGGCGGCGACTTCGCCGGGACGCTGTCGGTGCGCGTGCTGTCCAGGACATGGCAGATACTGCTGAAGGGCATCCCCGAAGTGCAGTCCTCCAACCGGCCGGTGAGCGCCGCCGAGATGGTGCTGATCCGGCTCGCGCATGCCGCCGACCTGCCGACGCTGGACGAGGCGCTGAAATCGCTGGAGGGCGCTTCGCCGGTTCCGAATGGCGCGCCGCGCGCCAACGGGGCGCCGGCAAGCCCCGGCAATGGCGGCGCCAGCGCTGTGGCGCAGGCGCGCATGCCGTCCGCCGGCGGCGGCGCGCAGACGATGCGGCTGGTGGAGGCGCAGCCCGTGCCCGCGGCCTTTGTCGCGGCGCCGGAACCGGTCGTCGAAACGCCTGCTGTGCCGGTGAAGTCCTTGGCCGACATTGCCGCCCTTGCCGATGCCAATCGCGACATCGCCTTCAAGGTGTTGATCAAGCGCTGCGTGCGGCTGGTGCGCATCGAGCCCGGCCGCCTCGACGTCAGCCTGACCGAAGATGCGCC
>NZ_RZOS01001238.1:0-571 GCF_004022605.1 Mesorhizobium sp. M4B.F.Ca.ET.089.01.1.1 | reverse complement strand
GGGCTGACGCCTTCGACGACGCCGATCAGAACCAGGAAGGCGATCGGGGTGAAAGCGAGAACCTGGGCGATAAGCAGGCCGGGAAGGCCATAGACCCAGCGTGTCGGCTGGATGCCGAAGACGCCGGCGACGCTCTGGGTCACCGCGCCCGACAGCCCGAACAACAGGATGATGGCAAGGCCGATGACGAAGGCCGGGGTGATGATCGGCAACACAGTCAGCGCACGCAGCAGCTTGCCATAGCGGAAATCACTGCGTGTCACGACAAGCGCGAACACCAACCCCAGAAACATGGTCAGCAGGCCGACGAGCACGGCGAGCAGCAGCGAGTTCCAGGCAACGCCGCAGCGGCTGCCGCCGGCGAGACAGTCCAGGCTCCACAAGCGCGAACTGAACAGCTTGGCCAGGAACGTGACAAGCGAATAGCCACCGTCGTCGGTCTGCATGGCGTTGGCCAGCATCATCAGGATCGGCATGAAGATGAAGATGGAAACCACCGCGACGACGAAGCCGATCGAGCTGACGACGAAAACGTCGCCACCGACGGCACCGCGCGAGGCAATGCCAAGGG
>NZ_RZOS01001237.1:0-574 GCF_004022605.1 Mesorhizobium sp. M4B.F.Ca.ET.089.01.1.1 | reverse complement strand
TCATGGCCGCGTCCTTGTTCTGGGCGCCCTTCGGCACACCGAGGCAGTCCGTGCCGATAACGGAACCCTTGAACGTATAGTCGACGGCGCCGCCATCCGCCTTCACGGTCTGGGCTCTTCCGTTCCAGGTGACAACCAGATCCGCTTCGCCGTCTTTCAGCAGTTGCGCCGACTGCGCGCCCGAGGTCCACCACACGGAGACGTTTGGCTTGATCGCCTCGATCCGCTTGATGGCGCGCTGCAGCCCTTCCGGGGTGCTGAGCACGGAATAAACGTCCGCCGGCGCCACGCCGTCGGAGAGCAGCGCGATCTCGATCAGGTCCTGCGCGTTGGCGCGCAAGGCGCGACGGTTCGGGAACTTGGCGACATCCCAGAACTCCGCCCAGCTTTTCGGCGGGTTGTCGCCAAGGGCCTTGGTGTTCCACGACATGACGGTGCCGTAGGAATCGAAGGGATAACAGTAATCGGACTTTGCGCCGGCCGGCACGGATTTGGGATCGATAATCTTGTAGTCGAGCGGTTCCAGCAGCGACTGCGCGGCCGCCTGTGCGCCTTCCGGCGAGCTGAGATGGAT
>NZ_RZOS01001236.1:0-574 GCF_004022605.1 Mesorhizobium sp. M4B.F.Ca.ET.089.01.1.1 | reverse complement strand
GTCCCGGCATCGGTAGCTGCTGACGGCGCGAGCGGTGCGCCGATCAGAGCAGGCTTTGAGTTTCGCATGCCCGTAGCGCGCGCCAGAAGCCATACCGGAACGAATTCCGGCCGAGCCACGTAGATGCCGCCGATCGCCGGGCGGAAGCTGCAAATCTCACCGGGCATCGCGCCGATGAGATGCGCGAAGGGGTCCGTGTGGAAGTACTCGCTTCCATTCGCCGAGCTGAGAGCGCCGGCCAAGGCGGTCGCGCCATCCCAAGCGGGCCACCAATCCCAAGCTGCGGAACCCTGCTCGATCTCGTAGGTGGCGGTAATGCCGCCGTATTCGATTCGATGACCGCCTCGGCGGTCCCAGCCCTCTGCGGTCCAGGTGCCATCGCCCCCGATCGACGCGGGACGGCCGTCGATACGCACGGGTTCGCCCGGCTCCAACAGCCCTAGAAGCAAGATCGAGGGCGGGTGCCCTTCCAGCCACCTTCCGCGGGCGAGCCGCAGGCCTCCCGGCAAATCGATCGAGACGGCAGGCAGCGGATCGAGTGCATGGAGGATCGCCGGGCCATCCCGGGGAGCTG
>NZ_RZOS01001235.1:0-574 GCF_004022605.1 Mesorhizobium sp. M4B.F.Ca.ET.089.01.1.1 | reverse complement strand
ATTTCGTCCGTTGCGCCAGTTCCGGCTGGACTGCCGCGAACATCTGGCGCCAGCGGTGGCCCCGCCCGGCGGAAACAATCCAGAAACAAGATTCAACAGTTGGGAAAAACTCGCGAAAACACCGGGTGGCATAACCATTCCCGGAGCAGCCGGGTGCGGCAAGCGACATATCGATCTTCGAAAAGGAAATGCCGATTATGAAAAAGACCCTTCTCTCCGTTCTCGGCCTGGCCGTCGCGCTCGCCTTCGCGGTGCCGGCGCTCGGCACCAGCGCCGCCAACGCGGGCACCACCACCCCTGCCGCGACGACGACCACCACCACTGCTGCTCCGGCCGCGACCACCGAGACGGCGAAGCCCGCCGCCAAGGCCACCTATCACAAGAAGCACAAGAAGCATCACAAGCATCACGCCCGCAAGCATCACCTGAAGAAGCACCGCAAGCATCACGTCAAGAAGCATCACGTGAAGAAGCACCATGTGAAGAAGCACGTCGCCAAGAAGGCGGCCTAAGTCCCGATCTCCTCCCACCGGGATTGCTTTTTCATGGCCGGATGGTCCAGGGGGGTCGGGAC
>NZ_RZOS01001234.1:0-576 GCF_004022605.1 Mesorhizobium sp. M4B.F.Ca.ET.089.01.1.1 | reverse complement strand
TCATGGTGCTGGCCGGCAAGCCGGTCGACGAGCAGATCGCGGCGCTGCGCGGCGTGCTGTCCGACAACGACATCGTCATCGATGCCGGCAACGCCAATTTCCGCGACACGATGCGACGCTTCTCCGAATTGTCCGGCTCGGGCCTGACCTTCATCGGCATGGGGGTGTCCGGCGGCGAGGAGGGCGCGCGGCATGGCCCGTCGATCATGGTCGGCGGCACGGAAGACTCCTGGAAGCGCGTCGAGAAGGTGCTGACGGCGATCTCCGCCAAGTTCAAGGACGAGCCCTGCGCCGCCTGGCTCGGCACCGACGGCGCCGGCCATTTCGTCAAGACGATCCACAACGGCATCGAATATGCCGACATGCAGATGATCGCCGAGATCTACGGCATATTGCGCGACGGCCTCGGCTTGGGCCCAAAAGAAATCGGCGCCGTCTTCGCCGACTGGAACAAGGGCCGGCTCAATTCGTATCTGATCGAAATTACCGCCAAGGTGCTGGCCGCCGACGATCCGAAGACCGGCAAGCCGGTGGTCGACATCATCCTCGACCGCGCGGGCCAGAAGGGCACCGGCA
>NZ_RZOS01001233.1:0-577 GCF_004022605.1 Mesorhizobium sp. M4B.F.Ca.ET.089.01.1.1 | reverse complement strand
CCTGTGCATCGAGGAGGAGCGCGTCGTTGCTCGTGACAACACGGTCGCCTTCGCGCGGCTGCGATTGCAGCTCCCGCACAGTCCGATCCGGGATGATGATCGTTGTGGAGCTGCCGTGCACGACGATTTCGAACCATAGTTGGCGATGTAGAATTCTATTTTAATCGTATAGAACAATTGAGAAACGTCGCCAATCTGAACACCTCGCCTCGGATCATGGCGTTCGGACGATGACTGCCGTAAGATTCCACCCGTGTGGGGCAAGGCTGCTACCGGCCTGCGACGGAGGGGAACATGGCAATTGATACTCTTGATAAGGTGCCGCTGCTCTATCACTTCACCGACCGGAGGAAACTGCCGGTGATTAAAGAAATGGGAGGACTCTATCCACTCGCGCAGCTTGACCAGAAGAAGGTCAAGGTTCCGGCACCGGGCGGCAATGAATGGAGTCGTGACGCCGACGCGTTGAAGGGAATGGGCAACTACGTCCACCTTTGCTTTCGTAGCACCCATCCGATGGAGTACGTTGCCCGGCAGGATGGGAGGATTACGGACACGATCTTTCTGCAAATACACC
>NZ_RZOS01001232.1:0-579 GCF_004022605.1 Mesorhizobium sp. M4B.F.Ca.ET.089.01.1.1 | reverse complement strand
TCCAGATACCGGCCGATCGATCGCAGGTAGGTAACGATTTCCAGCATGAGGAAATCGCGATCGCCGTAAGTTTCCTCGATCTTCTTTACCTTCGGCATGACAACTTCCTGTTCTGCCGCCGACAGGTCGACGTCCCCGAGCACATATCCGTGATGGCCGATGGCGCAGATGTCGCAGCCTGCCTTGATGATCGCATCAACAAACGCCGGAACCTCGCTCGCCTTCATGAGCCGCTTGTTACTTGCCGCCATGAATGTCACTCCCGTTTGCACCATGAACAGCAGAAGTGAATAAGGGCGCGGCTGGCGCCGCGCCGTCATAGCCGTTGCCGCCGTCGTCAGTCTCCTTCGTCTTCAGGTGGTGAAGAAAGCTCAGAATGGCTTGAAGCGTGAGCCCGTCGAAATTCGCCAGCTTTTCAACGATCGCCATACGAGTTTCCGCTTCGGCCTGGTCTTCACCCCAAAGATGCGGCGCGACCGGGTACAGGATCTCAACCGGTGAAATGCTTAGCACTTCGCAGATGTGAAGGAGCCGGCCGACAGTCAGCCGCGAAACCGCGTTTTCGTAGCGATTATAAAC
>NZ_RZOS01001231.1:0-579 GCF_004022605.1 Mesorhizobium sp. M4B.F.Ca.ET.089.01.1.1 | reverse complement strand
CGTTCCACTCGGCCTCGAGAGTGTCGGCAACGAGGCGATTGTCGGGATCGACCTTCATGTAGCGGCGCCGGGCGAGCTCGGCGTCATGACGCGTCCGCTCGATATGCTGTCGGCGCAACGTGTCCATCTCGGCGGCGCGTGCCTCAAGCTCGCGCTGCACCGCCAGGGTGACCTCAAGGGTCATCGGCGTCATCAGCTCGACAAGCAATGCACCCACCGCCGGGTCGACGACTTTGCCGGGCACGGACTGGCAGACCTTGCCGCCACGGCGGGTGGCAGTCTCCTGGCAGATATAGGTCGGGACAGGCTGACCGTGCTCCTGGCTGTAATGGACGCCCATGCGCCCGCCGCAAAGACCGCAGAGAACTCTGCCTTGGAGCAAGGCGGATCCTTCGCGGACCGGCCCGGCGCGGCGCTGCATTCCATACGCTTGTGCATTGGCGGCGAGACGCTCCTGGTTGGCCTTGAAGCGCTCCCAGTCGATATAACCCGGATGCAGGTCGGGCATGACGAACCGCCAGTCAGCCATGTCCACCTTGATCTGCGAGACGCCGCCGCCCGGCCGGGGCCTTCCACGCG
>NZ_RZOS01001230.1:0-579 GCF_004022605.1 Mesorhizobium sp. M4B.F.Ca.ET.089.01.1.1 | reverse complement strand
TTGTCAGAGAGCCCATGATCTATCGGTATGGTTGGCTGCATTCTATCCCCCAAATATCGGCGAACTATAGCTAGTGCCGTCGCGGTTAACCAGAGGAGTCCGTTATTTCTCTCAATGTCACCGGCTGCGATGCGTCAGCGGCGAGCCGAATGCCGATGGTGCCCCCCTACAGCTGTCGTATAGGGCCGGCTATTCATCCATTGTTGAGCCCGACCCCACGGCCCGTGTCGAAAGATTCCCAGCGCAGTTTCGAAAAATGATGCCTTTCGAGCAGAGGAGCGAATAGATCGCCACGCGTGATTTCGACCGTGCGCTTACCTCCTGCTTACCGGCTGAACACCAGCAGGGGTCGCGGATACCAATCCGACAATCATATGGTTTTGTTGTGAAAGTTGGCGCACCCGACAGGATACGCGGCAAAGCCGGCGCGTTAATCGCGCTTTCGATTTTGGCTGGGTGCCAGACATTCGAACATATGGATGCGGGCCTGACATCGTTGCGAGGCCAACCGTACCAAGCCGCATTTGACGTTCTCGGCTTTCCCGATGCGGAGAGCACGATAGCCGATAAGCGCGTGTT
>NZ_RZOS01000122.1:0-13900 GCF_004022605.1 Mesorhizobium sp. M4B.F.Ca.ET.089.01.1.1 | reverse complement strand
GGCATATTCGGTCATGCGCCGATTTTCGTGTTCCTTTGCGATGCTGTTCCATAAGCGAGACCTGAAAGAGCGACATCACAAGCCGGAGCAATGCGCCGACGCGACGTTCCGGACTATGAGCAACCTCACACTTTGCGAACGAAATCGAGTCGCCGGGGAGTTGCCGTTTTCGCGGCCCGGCCTGCCTCAACCCGGACGCGCGGTGCCGGTGTCCGGAACCCCAGTTAACGCCCGGATTTTCCGCGATTTTTCCCTGCCAGACGGACTGAATATCGGCGCAGGCATTGCGCCGCGAAACTTCCACATTTTCGCAAACCATTGCATTTCAATGGAAAATATGTTTATATTGAATGAGCATTCAACAAAAGAAGAGCCTTCCATGAACCCGCATCTGCGTGACGTGGCGATCCCCAACGATTGGGACCGGCGGGGTTTGCCGGGCTGGAGCTATCACTCCAACGCCCTTCTCGAACTCGAGAAGGAATACATCTTCCGCAACCATTGGCAGATCGCCGGACATGTCTCCGACGTGCCCAATCCCGGCGACTATCTGACCATGGATGTCATCGGCGAGCGGGCGCTGATCGTGCGCGGCAAGGACGGCGTCGTGCGCGCCTTCAACAACATGTGCCGCCATCGCGGCAGCCGCGTCGTCGCTGACAGCCAAGGCACCTGCAAGAACGCGCTTGTGTGCCCGTTCCACGGCTGGGTCTACAATCTCGACGGCACGCTGCGCGGTGCTGCTCGCCCGCGCTCTTTCCCCGACCTCGACAAGACCGAGTTCGGCCTGATGCCGCTCGACCTCGAAATCTGGATGGGCTTCATCTTCATCCGCTTCCGCAAGGGCGGGCCGCAGCCTTCGGTGGCGGAGCTCTTGAAGCCGATCGAGGCCGAGATGGCTCATTACAACGTCGCCGAGATGGTGCCGTCCTGGGGCATCTGGACGCAAAAGTCGCCGGTCAACTGGAAGTCGGTGCGCGACGTCGACAACGAAGGCTATCACGTCGCCATGGCGCATCCGGCGCTGCAGGATCTCTATGGCGCGACCTATTTCGACGAGCCCTTCGTCAACGGCGTGTCGCGCTCCTTCGCCTCCTACAACCCGCATGCCGGACGGCGCTGGAGCGTGCGCGAATACATCAAGCTCGCGCCCGACGCCTCGCACCTGCCGGAGCACCTGCGCAAGGCCTGGATCTATTACGGCATCTTCCCCAACAACGCGCTGTCGATCATGCCGGAATCCGTGCAGTTCTATCAGGAGTTCCCGCTGTCGACCGGCGAGACGCTGCTGCGCGGCGCGATCTATCGTTACAAGGACGAGACCAGGGAGCAGGCCGCCGCGCGCTACCTAGCCTACCGCATCGACCGCGACACCATGAACGAGGACGTCCAGCTCTCGGTGTGGTCGAACGAATCCATGCTGTCGGAAGCGTTCGGAGGGTTTTATCTCTCCGACCTCGAATATGGCGTGCGCACCCACCACGACCATCTGCGCAGGCAGGTCCCCGTGCTCGGCCTGGAGGCGGCCCCGGAGGAAAAGGACATGTGGGCGCTGAACGACGCGTTGCGGTCGAGAGGGTAGAACCTCTCTTCCTTCTCCCCGTTACACGGGGAGAAGGTGCCCGAAGGGCGGATGAGGGGCGGCACCAACGCCTTATGATTAGCTTGCTCGCAACCTCAAGGTTGATCGTCAAACTGAAGGTCGTAAGCTGGCGCTGCACGGCGCTGGGCCAGGACGGTTATGATTTCAGGCAGATGAGGTCCTGAACCGCAGCCAATCGCCAATGTCGGCGCCGCCCCTCATCCGCCTGCCGGCACCTTCTCCCCGTGAAACGGGGAGAAGGAAGAAAATCACCCCCGCCAGACGCCCTCTTTCCTGAGATCGTCCATCGTGCGTGAAATGCCTTCGCGCAGGATCGCCACCATGTCGTCGATCTGTTCGCGCGAAATGATCAGCGGCGGCGACATCACGCACATGTTGATCAGCGGCCGGACCAGCAGGCCAAGCTCGTGGCAATGCGCGTCGATGCGTTTTCCGACGTCCTTGTCGAGCTGCAGCGGATTCCTGCTTTCCCGATCGGCGACGCATTCGATGCAGGCCATCAGCCCCATGCCGCGCACCTCGCCGACCAGCGGCAGTTCCTCCAGCGTCTTCAGCCTCGCCTGGAAATAGGGCGCGACCTCGCGCGCGTGCGCCAGCACGCCCTCTTCCAGCAGGTCGAGGTTCTTCAGCGCCACCGCGCAGCCGATCGGATGGCTGGTGTAGGTGAGGCCATGGCCGAACAGCGCGTCCGGATGGTTGGAGCGCCGCAGCTGCTCCAGCAGCCGTTCCGAGATGATGACGCCGCCGAGCGGGAAATAGCCCGAGGTGACGCCCTTGGCGAAGGTGATCATATCCGGGTCGATGCCGAACACGTCGCCGGAGGCAAAGACGTGCCCGAGCCTGCCGAAGCCGGTCACCACCTCGTCCGAAACATAGAGGATGTCGTTGTCGCGGCAGATCTCGCGGATGCGCTGGAGATAGCCTTCCGGCGGCACGATCACGCCGCCGGAAGCCTGCACCGGCTCGCCGACGAAGGCGCCGATCCTCTCGGCGCCGACGCGGGCGATGGTGTCGCGGAACTGACTGACCAGGAAATCGGTGAAGGCAGCAGGGCTCATCTCCTTCGGCCGCCGGAACGGGTCGGGCGAGGAAAGCTTGACCACCAGCTCGTCGGCGCCGTCCATCCAGTCGCGGTCGCGCGGACGGCCATTGAGCGAGGCCGACAGATAGGTCGAGCCGTGATAGGCGCCGCCACGGCTGAGGATCAGCTTCTTCTCAGGCCGTCCCCGCACATTGTTGTAGAACTGCATGAAGCGCAGCGCCGTCTCCACCGCGGACGAGCCGCCGGTGGTGAAGAAGACATGGCTGAGCTCGCGTGGCGCATGGCCGGCGATGCGCCAGGCGAGTTCCGCCGACGGCGCATTCATCGTGTACCACGGCGTGTTGTAGGAGAGCGCCATCGCCTGGTCGTACATCACCCGCGCCAGCTCCTCGCGGCGGTGGCCGACATTGAGGCACCACATGCCGGCCGGCCCGTCGATCAGCCGCTTGCCGGACGCGTCGGTGATGTAGATGCCGTCGCCCTCGCCGATCAGCGCGCGCGCCTCGGCACCGACCGAGCCGGCATACGGCCAAGGCTGGACGAGGTGGCGCTTGGCCAACTCCACGGCATCGTCATCGCCGGCCTCGTTGCCTTCCCGCGCCCTGATCTCCCTTGCAGCCGCCATAATCGCCTCGTGTGGTGTGGGCCCTTCGGTGGACACAGAATGACGCGACAAGTCCCGGAAAATCGGTCTTTCTTCACTTCATTTTGAATGTCCGTTCAATCAATATTGCAGAAATAGCGCTTGATTTCAATTGGCGGATGCGCTCATGATGAAAGAAAGCCGGCAAGCCAGGGCGCGGCCAGCAAGACGGGTCACCGGTTTGCATTGGGTCGCGCTACAAGGACAAATGGGAACAAGCCGCCGGGCCTGAGAGATGGGAGCCACATGGCGGAATTGTTCGTGCCAGCAAGCGAAATCACGCCCGGAGCGCTGCAATGACGGCGGCTGCCGAAGGGTCGCCTCCGCTGCGCATGACGCAGGTCAGGCGAAGTGCCCTTCTGCAGTCGGAACCCGTCCAGGGCTTTGCCCTGATCAGTCCCACCTTCCTCTATGCCCTCATCCTGCTGGTGCTGCCGATCCTGGTGGTCTTTGCCCACTCCTTCTGGACGCAGAACTACCTCACCATCGACCACACCTTCACGCTGGAGAATTACCGCGTCGCGCTCACCGAGCCGATCTATCGCGATCTGTTATGGCGCTCGCTCTACATTTCGCTGACGGTCAGCGTGCTCACCGTGATCCTCGCCTACCCGATCGCCTATTTCATTTCCTTCCATGGCGGTCGTCACAAGAGCCTGTGGCTGTTCCTCATCACCATCCCGTTCTGGACCAGCTACCTGCTACGGGTCATGTCGTGGAAGGTGATCCTCGGCTACAACGGCGTCTTGAATTCCGGCCTGATGGGTCTCGGCATCATCGATGAGCCGTCGACGGCGCTGCTCTACAATTCGAGCGCCGTCATCATCACGCTGACCCATGCCTGGGCGACCTTCGCCATCCTGCCGATCTTCGTTTCGCTGGAGAAGGTCGACCGTACGCTGGTCGAGGCTGCGACGGATCTCGGCGACGGCCCGCTGCGCTCGTTCCTGCGCGTGACGCTGCCGCTGTCGACGCCGGGGGTCATCTCGGCGATGCTCGTCGTCATGATCCCGACGGTCGGCGACTATGTCACGCCGAAGCTGGTCGGCGGCAAGGACGGCGTCATGATCGCCAACGCCATCCAGGCGCAGTTCGGCAAGGCGTCGAACTGGCCGCTGGGCGCCGCGCTCTCGGTCACCACCATGGTGATCGTGACGCTGATGGCGGGCGCCACGGTGCTGATCATCCGCGCCGCGCAGAGGCTGGCTCGATGATGGCGATCAAACGCTTGCTCCCAGGCGGCTGGCTCTCCGCCTATGCCTTCCTCTATGTCGCCTTCCTCTATCTGCCGGTGATCTTCCTGCCGATCTTCTCGATCAACACGGCAGCGACGCCGAAATTCCCGCTCTCGGGCGTCACGCTCAAATGGTACGAGGACCTGCCGCGCACGCCGGCGCTAATCGACGCCACGTGGAACAGCCTGATCGTCGGCGTCTCCGCTTCGGTGCTGTCGACCGTGCTTGGCATCCTGGCCGCCCGCTCGATCACCCGCTATCGCTATCCCGGACGGCGCGCCATCAACGGCCTGATCATGGCGCCGCTGGTGCTGCCTGAGGTCATCGTCGCCATCTCGATGCTGCTGGTGATGCTGCAGCTGGGCCTCAGCCTGTCGCTGTTCACCGTCGTGCTCGGCCATGTGCTGGTCTGCATACCCTATTCGATGACGGTGCTGACCTCCGGCTTCGAGGGCTTCGACCGCAGCCTGGAGGAAGCCTCCGCCGATCTCGGCGAGAGCGCCTTCGGCACCTTCCGGCGGGTGACGCTGCCGATGGTGATGCCGGCGATCATCTCCAGCCTGCTCGTCTGCTTCACCATCTCGCTCGACGAGTTCATCATCGCCTTCTTCCTGACCGGTACCGAGGCGACGCTGCCCATCTACATCTGGGGCCAGCTGCGTTTCGCGGCCAAGCTGCCGGGTGTGCTGGCGCTGGGCACGCTGCTGCTCTTCGCCTCGTTCCTGCTGATGACCATTGCCGAGATCCTGCGCCGCCGCGCGGCCAGCCGCACCCGGAACGAGGGAGACCTCTATGCCTGAATTGTCCCTGGCCGAACGGCCGCGCCAGGCCGAGCGACCCCAATCCGAGCGAGCCATGATCGAGATCCGCGACGTCACCCGCAGCTACGGCGCCTTCAAGGCGCTGGACGATGCCTCGCTGACCATCAAGGAAGGCGAGTTCTTCTCGCTGCTTGGTCCCTCGGGCTGCGGCAAGACCACGCTCTTGCGCATGATCGCCGGCTTCGACAATCCGACCAGCGGCTCGATCGCCGTCGGCGGCCAGCCGATGGATGGCATCCCCGCCAATCGGCGGCCCACCAACATGGTATTCCAGAGCTATGCGATCTTCCCGCATCTCAACGTCGAGCAGAACGTCGCCTACGGGCTGAAGCGGCTGAAGCTGCAAGGCGACGAGGAACGACGCCGCGTCGAGGAGGCGCTGGCGCAGGTCTCGCTGACCGGCCTCGGCAAGCGCGGCGCCACCGAACTTTCCGGCGGCCAGCGCCAGCGCGTGGCGCTCGCCCGCGCGCTGGTCATGCGTCCCAAGGTGCTCTTGCTCGACGAGCCGCTCTCGGCGCTGGACAAGAAACTGCGCGAGCAGATGCAGGTCGAGCTGCGCCGTCTGCAGCAGGCGGTCGGCATCACCTTCGTGCTGGTCACCCACGACCAGTATGAGGCGCTGGCCATGTCGGATCGCATCGCCGTGATGTTCGGCGGCAAGATCGCGCAGGTCGCCTCGCCGAAGGAAATCTACCAGCGGCCGGTCAACCGCCAGGTTGCCGACTTCCTCGGCGGCATGAACTTCGTCAGGGCCGAAATCGTCGAGGAGAACGGCGCCTCGCTGGTACTCGACACGCTGGGCTTTGGGCGTGTGAAGACAGACAAGCCGAAGGCCTTCGTCCGCAATGGCGACGCGGCCACGCTCGGCATCCGGCCGGAACGGCTGCGCGTGCTGTGGGACAATGCGACGGCGAAATTCGAGGTTGCCGGCAAGGTGGTCGAGCGCCACTATTTCGGCGAGATCACCCACCTGATCGTCGAGATCCCCGGACTGGAAAAGCCGCTCTCGGTGACCGAGACCAACGATTTCGGCGCCGACGACATCCCGGTCGGCGCGCCGATCCGCCTTGCCTACGATCCCGAGGCCCTGGTGGCGATGGCGGACTGAAGGCTAGCCAGGATCTTTCCGGCGGCGATGCGCCCGGCCACGATCGCGCCTTCGACATAGGCGGGGAACGACGGCGACACCTCCGACGAGGCGAAATGCACCGGCGGCGCGCCGGCGAGGATCGTGCGCTCGGCATTCCGCGCCGTCGCATCGACAATGAGGTCGCTATAACCACCGCCGCTCCAGTGGTCATCCGTCCAGTCGCGCTGGTAGAAGTCGAGGATGTCGGCCGCCTCCGGACCGAGCGCATCCACGAGCTTGGCGGTGACTTCGGCGCGCAGCGCCGCGGCGCCCAGCTTGCGGCAGCGCAGCGCCAGCGGGCCGCCGATGAAGACGACCAGCGCCGCATGCCCTGCATCCTTGCTGGCATCGCAGGCAAACAGGCCCGGCATGTCGCGCCACATCACCATGCCGCTCAGGTACCGATCGCGCCAGAACGGCTTGCGGTAACGGACCAGGATCTTGACCACGGCGCCGCTTTCCCAGACGCCAAGCGCCTTCGCCAGCTTCGTCGGCAGGACGGGCGCGAAATCGAGCTTCGCGGCCGTCGCTGGCGGAACCGCAACCAACGCTTGGCGCGCCTCGATCGTACCGCCGGCCGTGGTGACGCGAACGCCTTGCGGCCCGTGCTCGACCCGCGTCACCGGTTCGTTCAATCGCAACCGGTCGCCGAGATCGCCGGCCAGATCCTCGGCCAGCGACTGCATGGTCTCGCGCAGAAAGTATTGCAGCTCCGGCACCTCGTTGGTGATGCGGCGATCATTGTCGATCAGATACCAGAGCGGCACCTTCTCCAACGCCAGGCACCAGAGACCCTCGATCATCGAGCGGAAGGCCGCCTTCGCGTCGGCGGTGTCCTTCTGGTGTTCGAGCCAGTCGGCGACGGTCAGCCCGGCAATTGCCGGATCATCCGGCTCGATCCCGTTCAGCCGGTCGCGGATCGCCATCGCCGCGACATAGGTCCGCTCCGCCTGGGCGGCCGACATCGGCGGATGGGTGATGAAATCGCCATCGACATAGGTCTCGACGAATGTCTTGCCGCGCGCCCTGGCCAGCGCCATCAGCTCCGGCATGTCCTCGCACAGGAACTGGCCGCCACTATCGATCCGTTCGCCGAGCCCGTTCAGGATGGCCTCGACCCGCCCGCCGACCCGGTCACGCGCTTCGAGAAGCAGGAAATCGACGCCGGCGCGCTTCAGTTCGAGCGCCGCCGTCAGGCCGGTGAGGCCGCCGCCGACGATGACGACCTCGGTTCTTTCGACTGCTGTCGTCAATAGCCGGCCTTGATCTTCTCGAACTCGGCCACCATCCGCTGCTTCAGCTCCGGCGCCACCGGCTGCTGGAACAGCGTCTTGTCGAGGAACTTGTCCAGATTGTCGAAGCCGCGCTCGGCCAGGATCTTGTGGTCGAGCGCCGCCATGCCGGCGGCGTTGCCGTGACCGTAGCCGAAGGTCTTGACCAGATAGTCCGATACGCCGGACGCGTTGACGGCGCTGAGGAAATCATAGGCCTGGTCGAGCTTGCCCGGCGCGTCCTTCATCAGCACGTAGCCGCACACCCAGGTCGACAGGCCTTCCTTGGTGTCGCGGTTCATCTCGATCGGCATGCCCTGGCCCTTGAGCGTCACATAGGTCTCGTTCCAGCCCCAGACCAGATCCACCTCGTTGCCGGTGAAGGCCTGGTTGAGGTCGGTGTCGTCGGTCCAGTAGAAGCGCACATTCTTGTGCACCTGGCGCAGGAAGTCGGACGCCTCCCTGAACTCGGCATCCGTCATCTTGGTCCAGTCCTTCAATCCGATCACCAGGCTCGCCAGCGCATAGGCGTCGTCGACATTGTCGCCGATGGTGACACGCCCCTTGAACTTCGGATCGGCGAAGATCCTGAGCGATTGCGCTTCTTGCGCCGTCACCTTGTCGGTGCGGTAGAGCAGCGAGGTGTTGCCCCAGTCGAAAGGCATGAACCAGGCCTTGCCGTCGGCTGTGGTGGCGAGATCCTTCATCGCCATGATGCCAGGGTTGAGGTCCTTCCAGCCGGCGATGCGGCTGGTGTCGAGCGGCTGCAGCAGGCCTGCCTCGCGCCATTTCACCACGCTTTGCGAGCAGGGATGCGCGATATCGGCCTTGAAGCCGGCGCGCATCTTCTCGAACGCCTCGTCCTCGTCGCCGAAGAATGAGAAGGTCGGTTCGGCGCCGTATTTCGCCGCGTAGCCGGAATGCAGCAGCGGGTCCTCATAGCCCGACCAGTCGAAGACGACGAGATCGCCGCCGCCCTCCGCAAGCGCGTAGGCCACGCCGGCTCCGACCGTGCAGGCGGCGGCGAGAGCAAGGCGGCGAAGCATGGAATTCATGACGCGAAACTCCCCCATCGTGAGCAGGCAAGGCGAGGTTAGGAGAATTCCCTGGCTTTGGCGAGCCCGTCCGCCGGCCGCGCCGGCAAGCGGACGGTACACTGGAACCGATGTCAGTAACCGGCTTTGATCTTCTCGAACTCGGCGATCATCTTGAGCTTGAGCGCGGAAGGCACCGGCGACTGGAACAGCGTCTTGTCGACGAATTTCTGCACGTCGTCGTAGCCCTTTTCCTTCAGGACGGCCTGGTCGACGCCGGCCATGCCCTTGGCGTTGGCCTGACCGTAGCCCCAGTCCTTGACCAGCACCTTGGCGACGTCCGGATCGTTGATCGCATTGAGATAGTCATAGGCTTTGTCGACATTGTCCGGCGCATCCTTGAACAGCACATAGCCGCACACCCAGGTCGAGATGCCTTCGGCGGTATCCTTCTTGGATTTGATCGGCGCGCCGGCCGCGGCCGACTGCACCGTCGCATCGTTCCATGCCCAGGCGAGATCGACCTCGCCGCCGCTCAGGAGCTGCACGATGTCGGTGGTGTCGGTCCAGTAGGAGCGGATATTCTTGTGCACCTGGCGCAGGAAGTCGGACGCCTGCTTGAACTGGTCGTCCGTCATCATGGTCCAGTCCTTGAGCCCGATGGCAAGGCTCGCCAGCGCATAGGCATCGTCGACATTGTCGCCGATCGAGACCTTGCCCTTGAACTTCGGATCGGCGAAGGCCTTCAGCGACTGCACGTCCTTCTCGTCGACCTTGTCGGAATTGTAGGTGAGCTGGGTGTTGCCCCAGTCCCACGGCATGAACCAGGCCTTGCCGTCGGCGGTGGTGGCGAGATCCTTCATCGCCATGATGCCGGGATTGAGGTCCTTCCAGCCCGTGATCTTCGACGTATCGAGCGGCTGCAGCAGGCCGGCCTCGCGCCACTTCACCACGCTTTGCGAACAGGGGTGGCCAAGATCGGACTTGAAGCCGGAGCGCACCTTTTCGAAGGCCTCGTCTTCGTCGCCGAAGAAGGCAAAGGTCGGCGAATCGCCGTTCTTCTCGACATATTTCGGATGGAAGCTCGGGTCCTCGTAACCCGACCAGTCGAAGACGATCAGGTCCTTGTCGGCGGCAACCGCCAGCGCCGCCGCGGAAGCGGCGAGCACACCGGTCAGGGCCAGGGTCAGCGTCAGGCGTCGGCTCAGGGTTCTCATTGCTGTTCCATCCTCCTTGTCGTTTCCGCCGGCTCGGTCGGCCGGCTTTCTTCTCACTGGTAGTGTCTGGGAAAGGCCGCCGCCAGGAACGCGTTGGCCGCCTGCAGCGCGGTCTCGCGAGTGGTGTCCTCTGTCCCCATCATCAGCCGCAGCCACAGTCCCTCGAGCATGGCGCTGAGCGCCAGCGCTATGACCTGGGGGTCATAAGAGTAGCCACCGCTCTCCTTGAGCGTCGCACAGAGATCGACGAAGACCTGCTGGTAGTAATTGTCGCGCGAACTGCTGAGCGCCTGGTAAGTCGGCCGCGACTTGGCCTCGCCCCAGAAGGCCAGCCATGCCGCGAGCTTTCGCTTGTTGCAGATCGAGCGGTCGAAGTCGGCCCACACCAGCAGCTGCAGCTGCCTTGCCGGATCATCGCCAGCCTTCTGCAGGGCCGCGCGCCAGTGCGCTGAATACTCGTCATACATGTGCTTCAGCGTGGCGATCAGCAGCTTTTCCTTGCTCTCGAAATGGAAGTTGACGATGCCGCGCGACAGGCCGGCGCCGTCGGCGACATCGGCCATCGTCGTCTCCGCGTAGCCGCGCTTGGCAAGCGAATCGATCGTCGCCTCGATCAGTTGCAGTTGCCTGACCTCCTTCGAGGCCTTGCGGCCGCGCTTTTCGGCGTCGCCCTTTGGTGACGGTTCGGGGACAATATCCCTGGCCTCTGCAGTCTTCATGAGCGTCACGGTCTCCAGCATCGCCGGCTATCCAACCGGCTTCCAACCGCGCAGATGAGTGGGACGGTGCTCACCACTGTCAAGCACCTTCTGCATCGCCTCCCAGGTATGGATGTTCTTGTCGACATAGGCGGCACCCACCACGGCGGCGACGGGCCAATAAAGCGGCCCCTCGAGCCGCGCCAGCTCTTCGCGCGCCACGTCGCGATACCAGGGATTGCGGTCGCGCACGGCGATGTCGGCAAAGCCCGCCCGGCGCATCGCCTTCGCATAGCGCGCCGGCGAGGCCATGGTGAAGGACAGGCCTTCGGCTGCGACATAGGCCTTCATGTCCGGCGACGGCTCGCCGTCATGCGCAATCATCCAGTTCGACGCGGCGAAGACGCCACCCGGCTTCAGCACGCGAAAGATCTCGGCGAACAGCGCGTCCTTGTCGGGCACGTGCAGCAGCGCATCCTTGGAGAAGACGACATCGAAGGATGCGTCAGCGAAGGGAAGCGGACCGGGCGGCGCCTGGACGAAGCTGACGCGCGCGCCGAGAGCTCTCGCGGCTGCCCGTTGCCTCGCGGCCTCGATGACGGGCCCTTCGACATCGAAGCCGGTCGCATGCGCCGCACCGTGGCGCTTGACCAGATGCAGCGTGATGCCGCCGGCGCCGCAGCCGATGTCGAGGACCGTCTTGCCCTTCAGCGACAGGCCTTCGACCACCCGGTCGACCTCCTCGGGCCCGCCCGGCGACAGATAGCCCTCGCCCCAGAGCGCCTCCAGGAAGCGGATGGCGGTGTCGTCGTACTCCGGCTCGGCGTCCGCCGTTTCGATCATCGGATCTCAACCCAAGATTTCGAAAGTGGCCAGTTCCAATTGCCCGCAAAGCCTAGCGCATAAACAGGAAAACGCAACACCATTTGTTGAACATTCATTCAAAATGGCTGGACAGAAATCCTTGATCCGTGCCAAATTCGACGCATCGGGGAACAGACCACACAAAAAGAAGGGCAGCCGGATGGAGGTTGAGCGCACATGAAGGCGTGGGATGCGATCGTCATCGGCGGCGGCCACAACGGCCTGGTCAATGCCTGTTACCTGCAGCGCGCCGGACTCGACGTGCTGGTCGTCGAGAAGAACGACTGGGTCGGGGGCGCGGCCACCAGCCGCGAGCTGACGCCGGGCTTCCTCTATTCGAACTGTTCCTACGTCTGTTCGCTGTTTCGGCCCGAGATCATGCGCGACCTGGAGCTGCCGCGCTTCGGCCTGCAGGTGATCTCCTATGAAGGCGGCGCGGTGTTCACACGCGACGGCGACTATCTCGCCAACTATCGCGACCACGACGCCCATCGCCGCGAGTTCGCCCGCTTCTCCAGGCGCGACGCCGAGGCCTATGACCGCTATTCGCGCGACGTGACGCGGCAATGCCGCTTCATCCAGCCGCTCTTGATGCGCACCGCGCCCGACCCGACCAGCTTCAAGCCGCGCGACCTCGGCGAATTGCTCTATCTGGGGAAGAAGTTCGCAGGTCTTTCGGCCGAGGAGATGGCGCTGACCTTGCGCTTCTGGACGATGTCGATCTCGGACTTCCTCGACGAGTATTTCGAGACCGACGTCATCAAGGCTAACTTCGCGCTGTCCGGCATCATCGGCACCGCGCTCGGGTCGAAGTCGCCGGGCACGGCCTACGTGCTGCTGCACCACTATATGGGCGAGGTCGACGGCTCGGTCGGCGCCTGGGGCTATGCGCGCGGCGGCATGGGCGCCGTCACCAGGGCGCTGGCCGCGTCCTTCAGGGCCTCCGGCGGCACCATCCGCACCGGCGCCGAGGTCGATCATGTGCTGGTCAGGAACGGCAAGGCCAAGGGCGTCGTGCTCGCCGGCGGCGAGGAGATCTACGGCAAGCTCGTCATCTCCAACGCCGACGTCAAGCGCACCTTCCTGAAGCTGGTCGAGGAAAAGGAACTGCCCGACATCTTCCTGCGCCGTGTCAGGAACTTCAAGATCCGCGGCTCCTCCGGCAAGGTCAACATCGCGCTGGATTCGCTGCCCGAATTCCCGGCCCTGCCCAAGGATTCGCCGGTCTATCGCGCCGACATGCACTTCACCGATTCCATCGAGCGCATGGAGCGCGCCTATGACGACTGGAAGGCCGGTCGCTGGTCGGCCGACCCCTTCCTCGACATGATGATCCCGACCACGCTCGACCCGACCATGGCGCCGCCGGGAAAACATTTCATGAGCTGCTTCGTGCAATACGCGCCGCCGAAGATTGACGGCCGCGACTGGACCGACGCCGACCGCGACGGCTTCGCCGAAAGCGTGATTTCGCAGATCGCCGCATATTCGCCCGGCTTCCGCGACCGCATCGTCCATATGGAGGTGCGCACGCCGCGCGAGATCGAGGCCGAGGTCGGCCTCACCGAAGGCAACATCTTCCAGGGCGAACTGACCTTCGACCAATTGCTTTTCAACCGCCCGGTGCCTGGCTACGCGCAATACCGCTCGCCGGTGGGCGGGCTCTACATGTGCGGCTCCTCCACCCATCCGGGCGGCGGCGTCATGGGCGCGCCCGGACGCAACGCCGCCGCCGAGATCCTGCGCGACTCTTGCCAAGCCAACCTCACATATGAGCCCGGCCCATGACGTCATCTGAAGTGGATTGGGATGCCATCGTCATCGGCGGCGGCCACAACGGCCTCGTCGCCGCCGCCACGCTGGCGAAATCGGGCCGCAAGGTGCTGCTGCTCGAAGCCGGCAGTGATCTCGGCGGCGCCGCCCGCACCGAGGAATTTGCGCCTGGCTTCCGTGTCTCCGCGGTCGCCCACCTGCTCAACCGCCTGCATCCCGATGTGGTGAAGACGCTGGAGCTGGAGCGCCACGGCCTCAAGGTCGAGCGCGCCGATTTCGTGCCTTCGGTGGCGCTGTCGAAGGACGGCTCGCTGGTGCTGCACGGCGCCTATGGCGAGGTGCTGACGGGCGCCAGCCCCACCGAGCAATCCGCCTGGAAGGAACTGCGCGCGCAACTGCTGCGATATGCCGGCGTGCTGAAGCCCTTCCTGTCGCGCCGGCCGCCGGATCTTGCCGGCATGTCGATCGCCGAGATGACCGGCCTCGGCCAGACCGCGCTGGCGCTGAAGCGGCTCGGCAAGGAGGACATGCGCGACTTCC
This sequence comes from Mesorhizobium sp. M4B.F.Ca.ET.089.01.1.1, assembly GCF_004022605.1. Classification (NCBI taxonomy): domain Bacteria; kingdom Pseudomonadati; phylum Pseudomonadota; class Alphaproteobacteria; order Hyphomicrobiales; family Phyllobacteriaceae; genus Mesorhizobium; species Mesorhizobium sp. M4B.F.Ca.ET.089.01.1.1. The sequence goes on along the minus strand of NZ_RZOS01000122.1, from coordinate 30 downwards.
TGCGCGTGCTTTTGATGAATGTCTATGACC
>NZ_RZOS01001229.1:0-579 GCF_004022605.1 Mesorhizobium sp. M4B.F.Ca.ET.089.01.1.1 | reverse complement strand
TCCATGAATAGCGTACTCGCCGGCAACGAGAATAATGACCGTCGTCTTCCCGGCGCCGCCTTTTCCGCTGATCGCGCAAATTCTTTGAGTCATGTTCGATCCCTTTTTTGCCGTCTCCAAGGGCTTCAATGCGGCAGGCCGTCGCCACGCAGCATTTCCAAACGAAGCGAATGCTTTGCTTTCGCACGGCGTTTTTACACTATGCGATCACACCTCACTATCCTAGCGTGTGATACTTCAATTAGCTTTCACATCGTAACGTCATGGCATGTGAACATATCGTGCGAACAAGTCGTGTGAAACGGGATCAACCGCGCGATGCTGTTTGAGCCATCCTGGAAGTCTCCACGGTCGCCCAACCGATGAAGTCGGCACCGGCCTTCCCGCTCCTATTGTGGTGAACCCCGGAGCCGCGCGAAGGCCGTCTGTGACGCTCGCACGCAGTCCGCCAGGGCGAAGAGCGGAGCGTCCCTTGCGGACGAGTACGAGGGGCACACAAAGGCCGACAAAGCGGTCCTGGAGGTGAACCCTGGAGAGCGTTTCAGCGTTTTATGGGCAGGGGCGAAGGCACCTGCACAT
>NZ_RZOS01001228.1:0-581 GCF_004022605.1 Mesorhizobium sp. M4B.F.Ca.ET.089.01.1.1 | reverse complement strand
GTGCGCGATCTGTTCATAGGTGGCCGGCTTGCATTCTACATTGGCGGCCCCTGGGGTATCCCCAGTTTCAACGAGGCCGACGGTCTGGACTATGGAGTGGCGCCTCATCCGTATTTTGCCGGTGGCAAGGCGGTGACGCCTTCTGAATCATACCATCTGGGGGTGGCGGCAGACACCACGAACGCTGACCAGGCTCTGAACTTCCTGAACTACGCGAGCCTGGACAAAGAGGGGGCAGTGGTTGCCACCAACGGAAGCTATCTATCCGCGAACATCGAGGCTACGGCCGAGGTGATGAAGAGCCTTCCCGAGCAAAGTCCCAACCTAAAGGGTGTTGATCTTTTGATGAGCTATGAGCTCGCGAACACGGCTATCCGGCGACCGCGTACCCCGGGATACCTACAACTCGAGGAACTGTTCGCGCGTGCCTTTAGCGATATCCGCAACGGAAGTGACGCCGCTCAGACGTTGACGCGGCTTCAAAGTGAACTCGAGCGCAGCTTCAAGCGGATCGAGCGCTAAGACCGATGGCGATGGGAGCGGTTTCTGAGGGACGGATTGTGAGGGCCGCTCCCATGATT
>NZ_RZOS01001227.1:0-582 GCF_004022605.1 Mesorhizobium sp. M4B.F.Ca.ET.089.01.1.1 | reverse complement strand
GGATAACGTCAATCAGGTTGGACTGACCCAGTTACCCCTGCAGATCGACAAGATCGAGACCAGCATTGAGAGCGCGTGGCGGAAGACCGTTCGAGACGCATTGGGCGGACAAGCGGCGCTTGGCGAGATTCTCACGAGCATACCCGGTGTTGAATCGCTGGGCCGAGAACTTACTAAGCTGGCTCAGCGAGCCGCGAGCCTCGAAGACCATTCGCGTGCCGCGGCCGCGCGTGTCGCCGAGCGCAACAAACTCGTCGCGGAAGCCTCTGAGCTTGCCGATCGTCTGCTAAACGCTGGCGTAGCTCCACCCATTGCAACCTTCCTTGTCGCTGTCGCGGCCGGCCCGGTGCGACTGTCCGACCTGACGGATGATATTCTCGCCTGGATCAAGGACCACAATGCCTTGGCACTGTTCACTGTCTCAGCCCGAGGCGCGTGAAGCCGTCATGAATCGCGCAAGCAGACCGCGGCTTACTGCCACATCGGCGAGCCCGGAGGGCATCAGGTCGCTATCGCCATGGAGGCACGCGAGACAGCCGTCGAAGCAAAGTCGACCGCTGACGCGATAGATCTGGTCGGCAA
>NZ_RZOS01001226.1:0-582 GCF_004022605.1 Mesorhizobium sp. M4B.F.Ca.ET.089.01.1.1 | reverse complement strand
GAGTGTCTCGGTCGATATCGGAAACCGTTTGGTCGACCTGATCGGCGAGCACTATGATGTGGCGCTCCGCGTGGGGCCGCTCAGCGATTCATCCCTGATCGCTCAAAAGATTTCGACGCAGAAGATCGTGTTCGTCGCTTCGCCGGACTTCTGTCAGAAATTCGGCACGCCGCGATCGATCGACGAGATCAAGGATTGCCCGTCGGTCACACAGGTCAGCGGAGAATGGGGCCGTACGCACCAGTTCAATCACCACGGTGCGACGATCCATTTCGACGTTCCCCAACATCTAACCATGAACTCGGCGCGCGCAGTCAAGAACGCCTGTCTGACCGGATACGGCTATTCCTTGCTCCCAGACTTTATGGTCGACAAGGACATCCGCGAGGGCCGCCTGGTACGCCTGCTGCCTCACCTTGAGCCTGTCGAGCAGCCTATCTACGCCTTCTATGCACAGCGGCGCCATATGCCGCAAAAGATGCGCGTGTTCGTCGACTTTCTGCGTGAGGCATTTCGCAGCTAACGGGCGGATCACGGACGGGCCTCACTGCTTTGCGCAGTGGTTTCGGCCGAGCAGTGGGA
>NZ_RZOS01001225.1:0-583 GCF_004022605.1 Mesorhizobium sp. M4B.F.Ca.ET.089.01.1.1 | reverse complement strand
CCGTCAAAGTGATCTCGTCACCAACTCGCGGACTTCGCGCCATCGTCTCCACGCTTTGAGCCGGGTAGTTATTTAAACATTCAAGTTAGCTAAAATGTTCCGGAACCGGATCGGGGTTTGGTGCCTTGAATCGCGGTCCTGTCGAGTTGCGTTGATGCGTCTGAAGTTCATTGAGCCTTTGATGCCGACCCTGGTCGAGAAGCCGCCAGAGGGGGACGGCTGGATACATGAGGTGAAATTCGACGGCTACCGCTCCCAGATCGTGAGGGATGCCGATGGTGTGCGCATCTTCACCCGGCGCGGGCTCGACTGGACTGCCAAGTATCGCGACCTCGCAAAGGCTGCTGGCGAGCTGGAGGTCGCGACCGCAATCATAGACGGCGAGATCATCGTCCTGAACGATACCGGGCTGTCCGACTTCAAGGCCCTGCGCAAGGCCATCACCAGTCGGCAACGGGACCTCTATTTCGTTGCCTTCGATCTGCTCCACCTCAATGGCCACGACCTTCGCGACATGCCGCTAGAGGATCGCCGGGAGATCCTGTCCGAGATGATCCCGGACGGCGGACGCATCCAGTTCTGT
>NZ_RZOS01001224.1:0-583 GCF_004022605.1 Mesorhizobium sp. M4B.F.Ca.ET.089.01.1.1 | reverse complement strand
CGATACGGCCGAATGAGCCTCCTCGGCCGACACGTAAGCATCGGGAAGCAGAGGAGCAGGGCCAGCGATGCCGCGTAGTCCCTGACGCATTCGCGTTTCAAAGGACATCTCCAGGAATGTCTGCACCAGACGGTCCTGGAGCCGTTCGTTGGCGATGAAATCCCACAGCCACGTTTCCGTCGGGCCTGTGTCGATTACGAGCTGGATATTGTCGGGCAGCCCCTTTGGACGGGCCTCGCCCGTCAGTTCGGTCCACTCCGTCTCTAGAAATCTGTGGTGTTCCTCAGTGCGTTCCCACCGACCCCAACAGATACCGAGGATTTCGGTGGAGCCCGCCTTGTAGATACTTTCCTCATCCGCAGGTTCGAAATCTGGCACGACGAGCAGGCCGTTCTTGTCGAACCAATCGTTGGTATGCCCTTCCATCAAGAGGGTGCTGGTCAGAGTCCTGACGATCGCGTCGGTGGCCGCATCAGGCGAAAAGTCGTTGCCATCGTCGTCCTTCAGGACAACGCCTGCCATGGCCTCAAGCGTTTCTCCCTTGCGTATGGCCGCAGCGACGCGCTTATTTACGTCCTTATAC
>NZ_RZOS01001223.1:0-583 GCF_004022605.1 Mesorhizobium sp. M4B.F.Ca.ET.089.01.1.1 | reverse complement strand
CGCGTTGAGCCGCAAAAGAGCAATAGGCTTCGCCTGCAAATGCGCTATGAGCGTCGAAATCCAACTGCTCTTCATGCCTGCAGGCGCGTATGGACGCACATGTCCCAGACGAACTCCTCGGCAGACGAACCTGAGCCCAGCAAATGGCCCAGCCTCCTCGCCTCGGACGCTCTTGCTGGCGCCACTATATACACACAGCGATCGGCTCTAGTCCCGGTGACGAACGGCGTCGGGACTAGGTGCGTAGTAGTGGTCTTCGTTGCTTCGCAGCCAATGCAGGACATAGCGTGCATGATAGTTGCGGACAATCCCAGCGCAAGTGCGGTCGAGTTGTTTCCTGTAGGCGCTGAAAAGACAGGATGGCCATAGAGCAGGATGACTTTCTCTGGAGACCCATTCGCTCAGTAACCTAGGCTGCCAACTCCGCCATCTATCTTTTCGAGCAGCGACGCTGCGCATGGGGGGGGCTATCTTTCGCGGCAGGGAACATATTAAGGAAGCGATGAGATCGCTTTGGCAAAAAAAAGACGTTCTGGTTGGCCAGGCATCTGGCGAATTCCAAGCATCAGCCCTGGTTGACTTC
>NZ_RZOS01001222.1:0-584 GCF_004022605.1 Mesorhizobium sp. M4B.F.Ca.ET.089.01.1.1 | reverse complement strand
GGCGCGAGACGCACCCTGGCCGGCAAATGCGATCGATGGACGACTACCGCCACTACGTCAAGGAAATGGCGCAAGGCGCATTGCATCCGACCGGCACGTGCAGGATCGGCAAGGACGCCAGGGCTGTCGTCGACGGCCAATTGCGTGTCCACGGCGTTTCGGGGCTGCGCGTCGCCGACGCTTCCGTCATGCCAACCGTGCCGTCCGGCAACACCAATGCGCCAGCGATCATGGTCGGCGAGCGCGCCGCCGATTTCCTCCGCCGCAGCCGCAACGATCTTTGATGATCCTGGCTAACGCGTGTGATGCGCGTCAGGCCGACGCGGTGCAAGCCTGACCCTCTTTTGCCAAACCGCACAACACGGTTCCGCAGACCGCAGTGACGCTCCTCCAGTTTCTGACTGAATGGACACCCGCGCTGACAAGGAGGAGGCGCACTTTCCGAAAGGAGTGCGCCAAAAGAGCCGCTAGCACGGGGCGCGTAATCGACCGGCTACGACCTGACCAAGCTCTTCATCGGGTCCGAAGGCACTCTCGGCGTAATCACACAACTCACCATCCGCGTTCATGGCGTCCCAGAAGAG
>NZ_RZOS01001221.1:0-584 GCF_004022605.1 Mesorhizobium sp. M4B.F.Ca.ET.089.01.1.1 | reverse complement strand
GTATTGTGGTTGTCGGTTCGGGCAACACCCAGGGTTCGGTGAAGCAAAGCTTCCCGGTCTACGAGCCTCGCACCCACCTGACCTCCGGCTCCTATTCGCCGATGGGCTGGGCGGTGCCGGCGGCTTTGGGCGCCAAGCTCGCATGCCCGGATCGCCAGGTCGTGGCGATCGTTGGCGACGGCGACTTCATGATGTCGCTGCCCGAAATGGGCACTGCCGTGATGAACGGCATCAATGTGGTGTTCCTCGTGTTGAACAACTCAGGTTACATGTCGATCCGCGGTGGCCAGCGCAAGTTCATGGGCCGTCACATCGCTTCCGAATTTACCCATCACTCCGGGAATGGCCAGCCTTACTCTGCCGATATCACGGCCTCCGCCCGCGCATTCGGGCTCGAGGCCTGGAAAGTCGAGAAGGATGAAGATCTCGAAAGCAGCCTGAAGGCAACTCTGGAATGCGGAGGCCCGGCTCTTGTCGAGGTCATTGTCTCGCGCGACGCGGCGGGACCGTTCGCGACCGGCTGGTGGGATTTTCCGTCGCCGGCCTACTACGAAAAAGAACAGGCCGGATACGCCGAGATCTGT
>NZ_RZOS01001220.1:0-584 GCF_004022605.1 Mesorhizobium sp. M4B.F.Ca.ET.089.01.1.1 | reverse complement strand
ATGTACCGGGGAACGCCGTCCTTGCCCACGCATGAGGCGCCGTCACAGGCCATTACCGCCGTTGGCAAGGCATTGCGCCGGGCCAAGATCGACGAGCTGCCGCAACTCTGGAACGTGCTCAGGGGCGAATTGAGCCTGGTCGGGCCGCGGCCGTGCCTGCCCACGCAGACCGAACTTGTGGAGCGTCGCCGGGCGCTCGGCGTGCTGTCGGCGCTTCCCGGCATCACCGGCCTCGCCCAGATCCGCGGCATCGACATGTCGGACCCGAGGCTCTGCGCGGAAACCGATGCCGAATATCTCAGGACGGCCTCGATCGGCCTCGATCTCAAAATACTGCTAGGGACGATCTATCGCGCGTGAGCGGCGGCCGATTTGCGCCGCCGCGCCAGTTCGGTGAGTTGGTCCAGCGTGTCGGCTTGCGGAATCCATCCCTCCGAGACAAGCAGCGACGGATCGCAGATCTGACTTGCCGTCAGGGCGTCCCACGCCTTGCCTTTGCCAAGCACCTTCGCCGCCGCGCGCAGGGGGGCTCCCGGCACGGCAAGCAGGCGCGGCGGCGAAGGTGCTTGGCAAAGGCAAGGCGC
>NZ_RZOS01000121.1:0-13924 GCF_004022605.1 Mesorhizobium sp. M4B.F.Ca.ET.089.01.1.1 | reverse complement strand
GATCGAGAGCATCGCCAATGAAGGGAGCGAGGGCGAGGCGGCCGAGGCGAGGCTTGCGGTCGCCGACAGCATCGTCGCCGGCTACCGCCGCCGCATAGCCGCCTCCGACGAGGCCGACGAGGCGCGCGCCGAGGCCCGCGAGGCGGGGCGCCTGGAACTGGAACTCAGGCACGCCGGCATCGAGGCCGAGCGGGGCGCCGTGCGCGCCATGTTCCGAAGCCGCGAGATCAACGACCATACGATGCGGGCGCTGCTTGCCGAGATCACGCTCACCGAAGCCCTGCTGAAAAGCCGGCGGGAGCGGAAATAGACCTCGCGCCGCTGGCGTTGACGCAAACCGGCCAGCAAATTTCGCGGCGCAAACGTGGCGAGGCGAAAACAACTGTGTTAATGGCGCGGCAATGCATGTCGCCCAAGAGTGCGCAGCGGTTTTGGGGCAACGATATGCATGAACAAATTGCCCCGAACCGGAGGATTTCAGGCATGGCAACAGCAGCGGCAGCGTCGAACAAATTCGAATCCTTCTTCGAGACCACGCTGGCCGACGCCGATCCGGAGATTTTCGGCGCCATCCGCAACGAGCTCGGCCGCCAGCGCCATGAGATTGAGCTGATCGCTTCCGAAAACATCGTCTCGCGCGCTGTCCTGGAAGCGCAGGGCTCGATCATGACCAACAAATATGCCGAGGGCTATCCAGGCAAGCGCTACTATGGCGGCTGCCAGTTCGTCGACGTGGCCGAGGAACTGGCCATCGAACGCGCGAAAAAGCTGTTCGGCTGCAACTTCGCCAACGTCCAGCCGAATTCCGGCAGCCAGATGAACCAGGCCGTATTCCTGGCGCTGCTGCAGCCCGGCGACACCTTCATGGGCCTCGACCTCAATTCCGGCGGCCATCTCACCCACGGCTCGCCGGTCAACATGAGCGGCAAGTGGTTCAAGGTCGTCTCCTACGGCGTGCGCAAGGACGACCATCTGCTCGACATGGACGCGATCGAGAAGACCGCGCATGAGACCAAGCCGAAGTTGATCCTGGCCGGCGGCACCGCCTATTCCCGCATCTGGGACTGGAAGCGTTTCCGCGAGATCGCCGATGCGGTAGGCGCCTATCTGATGGTCGACATGGCCCACATCGCCGGCCTCGTCGCCGGCGGCGTGCATCCGTCGCCGTTGCCGCACGCCCATGTCGTGACGACGACCACGCACAAGTCGCTGCGCGGCCCGCGTGGCGGCCTGATCCTTTGCAACGACGAAGACATCGCCAAGAAGATGAATTCGGCCGTCTTCCCGGGCCTGCAGGGCGGTCCGCTGATGCACGTCATCGCCGCCAAGGCGGTGGCGCTGGGCGAGGCGCTGAAGCCGAGCTTCAGGCTCTATGCCGAGAGCGTCGCCGCCAACGCCAAGGCGCTGGCATCGAGCCTGAAGGAGACGGGCCTCGACATCGTCTCCGGCGGCACCGATAACCACCTGATGCTGGTCGATCTGCGCCCCAAGAACGCCACCGGCAAGCGCGCCGAGGCGGCACTCGGCCGCGCCAACATCACCTGCAACAAGAACGGCATCCCCTTCGATCCGGAAAAGCCCTTCGTCACCTCGGGTGTGCGCCTCGGCACGCCGGCCGGCACGACGCGCGGCTTCGGCCAGGCCGAGTTCCGCGAGATCGGCAAGCTGATCGCTGAGGTGCTGGACGGCTTGAAGGTGGCGAACTCCGACGAGGGCAACGCGGCCGTCGAGGCGGCGGTGAAGGCCAAGGTCGTGGCGCTCACCGATCGCTTCCCGCTCTATCCCTATCTCGGTTGACCTGAAGCCTCGCGTCATTCTTATTGGCCACGACGGGAAGCGCCGCTCCGGATGGAGCGGCGATCCGGACAGGAGCCTTGTTGACGATGCGATTTCCATGTCTCGGCGCTCTCGCGGCGCTTCTGGCGGCCTCGCCGTTGACCGGCGCCGCCCAGGCGCAGACCACGACGACGGCGCCGAAGGCAGAGACGGCTCCGGCCGCATCGCCTGCGCCTGCATCTCCCCCGCCTGCATCTCCCAAGACCGAGACCTTCGGCAGGTGGTCCACCATCATCGATGAAGTCAACACCGGTGAGGACGTGCGCAGAACCTGCGCCGCCTCGACGGCGTTCCTCGACCAGAACGGCACCGGCGGCACGCTGACGCTTGCCATCTCGAACGGCGACGCATTGCCGCCCGACGGCTATCCGAGCATCGTCATCGCGCTGCGGAACAAGGATCTGCCGGCCGGCGAGAGCATTCCGGCCGTGTTTGGTGACGACAAGGGCAAGGTCAAGGCGACCGTCAGCGCCGATATCGGCGACCAGTGGATGCTGGACAACAAGAAGGACGTCGCGCTTGCCCTGCTGCGGGCCATGCGGCGCGCGGCCGCGATCGATGTCGTCTTCGCCAACAAGCCGGTTGCCAGCATATCGATGGACGGCTTCACCAAGGCCTACCGCAGCCTTGGCGCGTCCTGCGGCTTCCCGACCACCGACGTCGCGCCCTGACAGGCAGCAAGGAGCCGCGCCATGGACATTCTCTGGAAAGGAGTCGTCGGCGGCCTCGTCACGGCGCTGATCGTCTGGGCCTCGAAGCGCGGCAACGTCCTGCCCGGCATCCTGCCGCTGGCGCCGACCTTCGCGGTCATCGCGCTGCTTGCGGTCGGCGCCAAGGGCAACCCGACCGGCTTTCGCGAGGCCTGTCTCGCCGGCTTCAGGACGATCCCCGCCTATCTCGCCTTCCTCGGCGCCTGTTGGCTGTTCATCGAGAGGGTAGACTATCGGCTTGCCGTTCTCGGCGGTATCGCGGTCTGGCTGGCGGCGGCGCTGGCAATCTTCCTCGCGCCTCGCTATCTCTGAGGCACGGAAGGCCGTCCGTGCTTTGCCATCGCGGCAAAAACCTCTAAGCCTTCCGCTCACCAAGAATCGCCAACCGAAGGCTCTCCATGCGCTGTCCCTACTGCCAGTCCGAAGATACGCAGGTGAAGGATTCGCGCCCTGCCGAGGATGGCGCGGCGATCCGCAGGCGGCGCGTATGCCCCGATTGCGGCGGCCGTTTCACCACCTTCGAGCGCGTCCAACTCCGCGACCTCGTCGTGGTCAAGAAATCCGGCCGCAAGGTGCCGTTCGACCGCGACAAGCTCTTGCGCTCGGTCGAGATCGCGGTGCGCAAGCGCAATGTCGATCCCGAGCGCATCGACCGCGCGGTCACCGGCATCGTGCGCCAGCTTGAAAGCTCCGGCGAGACCGAAGTGGCCTCGGGCGAGGTCGGCCGACTGGTCATGGAGGCGCTGAAGTCGCTCGACGACGTCGCCTATGTCCGCTTCGCCTCGGTCTATCGCAATTTCCGCGAGGCCAAGGATTTCCATGAGCTGCTCGGCGAGCTGAAGGGCGACGAAGACAAGAGCGAAGAGGACGCAGGCTGAGCATGGCAGGGCCGCGACCAAGCCCGGCCGGGCAGGAAGCTCTCGATCGCCGTTTCATGGCGGCGGCGCTGCGGCTGTCGCGAAAAAACGCCGGACGCACCTCGACCAACCCGTCCGTCGGCACGATCATCGTCCGCGACGATGGCGCCGGGCCGATGATCGTCGGCACCGGCGTCACCGCGGTCGGTGGCCGGCCGCATGCCGAGACCGAAGCGCTGACCGAGGCGGGCGAACTCGCGCGCGGCGCCACCGCCTATGTGACGCTGGAGCCATGCGCCCACCACGGCCGCACGCCGCCTTGCGCCAACGCGCTGGTCAATGCCGGCATTGCGCGTGTCGTCGGCGCGGCCAGCGACCCCGATCCGCGCGTTTCCGGCCAAGGCTACGCCATCCTGCGTTCCGCGGGCATCGAGGTTGTCGAAAGAGTGCTCGCCGCCGAGGCTTCCGAGCAGATGGCCGGTTACTTGATTCGATCACTCAGGAAACGGCCGGAAATTATTCTCAAACTTGCGCTTTCCAGCGACGGAAAGATCGGCGTCGAGGGCGAGGGGCAGGTCGCGATCACCGGCGATATCGCGCGCCGCGAAGTCTATCTGATGCGCGCCGAAGCCGACGGCATCCTGATCGGCATCGGCACCGCGCTTGAGGACGATCCGGCGCTGACCGTACGGCTGCCCGGCCTGGAGAACCGCTCGCCGGCGCGCATCGTGCTCGACCGCCAGATCCGACTGCCGGACACCTCCAAGCTGGTCTCCGGCGTCGACCGCGTGCCGCTCTACCTCGCCGCCTGCCTCGAGGCCGATCCGCAGCGGCGCGCCACGCTCGAACGCGCGGGCGTGCACTTCATCGGAACGGAAACGTATGGAGGTGAGGTGGCCCTGCCGGAATTGCTCGAGGATCTGGCCGCGCTCGGCATGGCGAGCGTCCTGGTCGAAGGCGGCGCCAGGGTGGCCAAGGCTTTCCTCGACGAAGGTCTGGTCGATCGCATCGTGCTGTTCGGCGGGCCGGACGCGATCGGCGAAGAGGGCATTGCATCGCCCATCGACGCCGACCATATCCCGGCAGGGTTCCGCAAGTTGCGCGAGATGCGCTTCGGCGAGGACAGCTACGCCGAGTGGGTGAGACCATGACCCAAAAAGTGGGGACCGGTTTTCGGACCAGATGATGGTCAAACTGAAAGACAGAGACATCTGATGTTCACCGGAATTGTTACCGATGTCGGCACCGTCGCTGCCGTGACGCCGCTCAGGGAAGGGATCGGACTGCGCATCGACACCGCCTATGACCCGGAAGGCATCGCCATCGGCGCCTCGATCTCCTGCGCCGGCGTCTGCCTGACGGTGACGGCGTTGCCGGAAGGCGGCTCCAACGCCCGCTGGTTCGAGGTCGAGGCCTGGGAAGAGGCGCTCAGGCTGACCACAGCGATGGGCTGGAAGTCCGGCACCAGGATCAATCTGGAACGGGCGCTGAAGATCGGCGACGAGCTCGGCGGCCACATCGTGTCCGGTCATGTCGACGGCACGGCCCAGATTGTTGAGCGCAAGGACGAGGGCGACGCCGTGCGCTTCACGCTCGAAGCGCCGCGCGAGCTCGCGAAATTCATCGCGCCGAAAGGCTCGGTCGCGCTCGACGGCACCTCGCTCACCGTCAACAAGGTCGAGGGCACCCGCTTCGACGTGCTGCTGATCCACCATTCGCTGACTGTCACCACCTGGGGCGAACGCCAGGTCGGCGACCGCGTGAACCTCGAGATCGACACCATGGCTCGCTACGCGGCGCGCCTGGCGGAGGCGGCGAAAGAAGGGCTTTGAGCCACCCCGGCAAATTAGACCGGGCCTGAGCATCGGACAAAGCTTGCGAATGCTGCCGCTTCGGCCTAAGTCACCGGCGACCCCCGGAGACATCTATGGCTGGCATATCCCAACACGGCAAAGCGTTCATCCGTCCGAAGGACAAGGCGCACCTTCTCATCGTCGAGGCGCGCTTCCATGACGACCTTGCCGACGCGCTGCTCGAAGGCGCAACGAGTGCGCTGGACGAGGCAGGCGCGACCTATGACGTGGTCACCGTTCCGGGCTCGCTGGAAATCCCGGCAGTGATCACCTTCGCGCTCGATGGCGCCGCCGAAGGCGGCACCGCCTATGACGGTTTCGTCGCGCTGGGCACCATCGTGCGCGGCGACACCTATCATTTCGACATTGTCGCCAATGAATCGAGCCGCGCGCTGATGGACCTCTCCGTGCAGGAAGCGGTCTGCATCGGCAATGGCATCCTGACCACCGAGAACGACGCCCAGGCCTGGACGCGCGCCAGACGCTCGGAAGGCGACAAGGGCGGCTTTGCCGCGCGCGCGGCGCTGACCATGATCGCCCTCAAACAGCAGCTGGGAGCGCGATCGTGAGCGAGCCCGCGTCGCCCGGCCAGCCCACGGCCCGCCACGCCAACAAGCGCGGCGCCGCCCGGCTCGCGGCCGTGCAGGCGCTCTACCAGATGGACGTTGCCGGCAGCGGCGTTATCGAGATCACGGCCGAGTACGAAGCGTTCCGGCTCGGCAAGGAAGTCGACGGCGCGCTCTATCGCGAGGCCGATGCGCAATGGTTCCGCGCCATCCTCACCGGTGTCGTCGAGAACCAGAAGACCATCGATCCGGTCATCCGCCAGGCGCTGACCGACGACTGGCCGCTGTCGCGGCTGGATTCGACGCTGCGCGCCATCCTGCGCGCCGGCGTCTACGAGCTGATGAAGCGCGACGACGTTCCGGTGGCGGTGATCGTCTCGGAATATGTCGACATCGCCAAGGCTTTCTACGAGGAAGACGAACCGAAGCTTACCAACGCCGTGCTCGACCGGGTGTCGCGCCGGGTGCGCGGCGAAGGCCGCGGCAAGGACGCTTCGTGACGGCCGCGGCCGTCGTTGCCGGAGCCGGCAGGGAAGCGCGCCGCACGGCGCTGCTGCTTGCCGCCGCGCAGGCGATCATCGGCTCGGCCGCACCCATCGCCATCTCGCTTGGCGCGCTTGCGGGACAATACCTGCTTGGGCCCGACAAATCGCTGGCGACGGCGCCGGTCACCGGCTTCAACATCGGCGTGGCGCTGGGCGCGCTGCCGGCCGCCGCCATCATCCGCCAGCTCGGCCAGCGCGGCGGCTTCATGACCGGCACCGTCGTCACCGCGCTCGGCGGGCTTGTCGCGACGCTGGCGCTGTTCAACCCGAGTTTCTGGCTGTTCGCCTTCGGCCTGCTGGTGATCGGGGTGGGCGGCGCTTTCGTCCAGCAGTTCCGCTTCGCTGCCGCCGACAACGCGCCGCCGGAATTCAAGGCGCGCGCCATCTCCTTCGTGCTGGCGGGCGGCATCGTCACCGCCATTCTCGGGCCGCAGATCGTCATCTTCACCCGCGAATCCTTTGCACCGGTGATGTTCGCCGGCTCGTTCGCCTCCATCCTGGTGCTGTCGGCCGTCGGCGCCGTCATCCTGTCGTTTCTGCGCATCGCGCCCAAGGCGGTCGGCGGCGCCGCGGTCGAGGACAGCGACGCCAGGCCGCTATCCGAGATCGTCACCCAGCCGCGTTTCGTCGCGGCGCTGTTCTGCGTCGTCGGCAGCTATGCGCTGATGAGCTTCGTCATGACCGGTGCGCCGCTCGCCATGGTCGGCTGCGGCCTGTCGACGGATGATGCCACGCTTGGCATTTCCTGGCATGTGATGGCGATGTTCGGGCCAAGTTTCTTCACCGGCTCGCTGATCCACCGCTTCGGCGCCGAGCGCATCGTCGCCGCCGGCCTCGTGCTCCTGATCGGCTGCGCCGCGGTCGCTTTGTCAGGCCTGGCGCTGTGGCAGTTCTGGACGGCGCTGATCCTGCTCGGCCTCGGCTGGAATTTCGGCTTCATCGGCGCCACCTCGATGGTCGCCGCCAGCTACCGCCCGTCGGAAAAGAGCAAGGTGCAGGGCTTCCATGATTTCGTCCTGTTCGGCTCCGTCGCCTTCGCCTCGCTGATGTCCGGCGCGGTCTACAACGCCTGGGGCTGGGCGATGCTCAACTGGCTGGTGTTCCCGGTCTGCGCGCTCTGCTTCGTCGCGCTCGGAGCGTTGAAGGTGACGAGCTTGCGCGCAGCCAACTGACATCACCCTGTCCTGGACCGGCGCTGCCACGTTGGGCCAGCCCGTATAAAATTATTGCGTGTATCCCCCTTGTTATGAAACCGTGTGCCCCGACGGGGCGTTGAAGCCATGCTCATATGCGGCAACCGAATCCGGTTCACAGCAAGGGATTTCACCATGTTTTCAATCAAGCTTCTGGCTGGCGCCGCGCTTGCGCTCGGCATCACCGCTGCCTCGGCAAACGCGCAGGTCGTCGTGTCGTCGAAGATCGACACCGAGGGTGGCGTGCTCGGCAACATCATCCAGCTCGTGCTGAACGCCAACAACATCAAGACCACCGACCGCATCCAGCTCGGCGGCACGCCGGTGGTGCGCAAGGCGATCACCGCCGGCGAGATCGACATCTATCCCGAGTATACCGGCAATGCCGCTTTCTTCTTCGAGAAGGCCGACGATCCGGTCTGGAAGGATGCCGCCAAGGCCTATGAGGCGGCCAAGAAGCTAGACTATGACGCCAACAAGATCGTCTGGCTGTCGCCATCGCCGGCCAACAACACCTGGGCGATCGCGCTGCGCAAGGAGGTCGCCGACGAGAACAAGCTGGCGACACTCACCGACTTCGGCAAGTACGTGGCTGGCGGCGGCAAGGTCGTGCTCGCGGCCTCGGCCGAATTCGTCAATTCGGCGGCCGCCTTGCCGGCCTTCCAGACCACCTACGGCTTTGCGCTGAAGCCCGACCAGTTGATCACGCTTTCCGGCGGCGACACCGCGGCGACCATCGCGGCTGCCGCGAACCAGACCAACGGCGCCAATGCGGCCATGGTCTACGGCACCGACGGCGGCATCGCGCCTTCCGGCCTCGTCGTCCTCGACGACGACAAGGGCGTCCAGCCGGTCTACCAGCCGGCGCCAATCATCCGCGAGGCGGTGCTGAAGGAGCATCCCGAGATCGAGACGCTGCTGAAGCCGGTGTTCGCCAAGCTCGACCTCGTCACGCTGCAGGAACTCAACGGCCGCGTGCAGGTCGGCGGCGAGCCGGTCAAGGGCGTCGCCGAGGACTTTTTGAAGAAGAACGGGTTTTTGAAGTAGTCGCGATCGCGTCGAAGAAGCGTACGCCGGTGCGAGGCGCCCCCCTCTGTCCTGCCGGACATCTCCCCCACAAGGGGGGAGATTGGCAGCTTCATCGCCGTCGCTCTTCTTGCCACGCTGGGGATTGGCGAAAGCCCGCGCGACATCTGATCTCCCCCCAAGTGGCGGAGATGTCCGGTAGGACAGAGGGGGGCGCGAAGGAACGAGGCCTTCCTATTTCTGCCTCTCCGAATTGCTGCGCGAGCAGCCGATGACCCTCCGTTTCGACAAGCTCGGCGTGGTCATCGCCGCGATCGCGGCCTATGCGGCGTTGCTTGCCCCCTTCGCCACCTTCCGTGCCAACCGCATCGTGCCAGGCCAGGCGCGCTCCATTCTGGAAGCGCTGCCGTCTGCCACCGGGCCGCTGCTGCTGGCGATCGTCATCGCCGGCGCGCTGATCGCGCTGCTGAAGACGCCGCTGCTGCTCCGGCTTGCCGCCGGCGTCGTGGCGCTTGCAGCGCTTGCCATCCTCATCGGCACGGCCGGCAGCTTCCTCACCCCGGCAGGCAACACCTTTGCCCGCGTCTCGCCGGCCTCCGGCTTCTGGCTGCTGATCTTCGCCTTCACGCTGCTGCTCGCGGATGTGCTGACCAGGCTCGATCTGTCGCCCTGGGCGCGCGTCGGTGTGCTCGTCGCCGCCGCGCTGGCGATCGGCCTGCTTCTGGTGTCGGGGCAATGGGATAGCCTGTCGATCCTGAAGGAATACGCCAACCGCGCCGACAGTTTCTGGGCCGAAGGCGCCAAGCACATCACGCTGGCACTGGGCTCGCTGGCGGCGGCGGTGGTGGTCGGCCTGCCGCTCGGCATCCTGTGCCACCGCGTCGAGAGGCTGCGGGCCGGCGTGCTCAACGTGCTCAACATCATCCAGACCATTCCCTCGATCGCGCTGTTCGGGCTGCTGATCGCGCCGCTCGGCTGGGTGGCGACCCATGTGCCCGGCGCCGGCGCTTTGGGCATCCGCGGCATCGGCACCGCGCCAGCCTTCGTCGCGCTGTTCCTCTATTCGCTGCTGCCGGTGGTGGCCAACACCGTGGTCGGGCTCGCCGGCGTGCCGCGCGGCGCCAACGACGCCGCCCGCGGCATGGGCATGACCGACCGCCAGCGGCTGTTCGACGTCGAATTCCCACTCGCCTTCCCGGTGATCCTGACCGGCATCCGCATCGTTCTGGTGCAGAACATCGGCCTTGCCACCATCGCCGCGCTGATCGGCGGCGGCGGCTTTGGCGTGTTCGTCTTCCAGGGCGTCGGCCAGACCGCGATGGATCTGGTGCTGCTCGGCGCGGTGCCGACCGTGGCGCTGGCCTTCGCCGCCGCCATCATCCTCGATGCCATCATCGAAATGACCTCCATCAGACGACATGAGGCAAGCCCGGCATGATCGAGATCGAAGGCATCACCAAGCGCTATGGCGAAACCACAGTGGTCGACGATGTGTCGATGGCGATCGAGCCGCGCACTGTTTGCGTCATCGTCGGCACGTCCGGCTCCGGCAAGACGACATTGCTCAGGATGATCAACCGGCTGGTCGAGCCGACCGCGGGCGTCATCAAGCTCGACGGCGCCGACAACCGCTCGCTGCCGGGTTACGAGCTGCGCCGCAGCATCGGCTACGCCATCCAGGGCCATGGCCTGTTTCCGCATCGCACGGTGGCGCAAAACATCGCCACGGTGCCGCTGCTGCTCGGCTGGGACAGGGACCGCATCAAGCGCCGTGTCGACGAGTTGATGACGCTCTACCAGCTCGATCCGCAGGCCTATGGGCCGCGTTACCCGCACGAGCTCTCCGGCGGCCAGCAGCAGCGCGTCGGCGTTGCCCGCGCGCTAGCCGCCGAGCCGAACGTGCTTTTGATGGACGAGCCGTTCGGCGCGCTTGACCCGATCATCCGCAACAAGGCGCAGGAGGACCTGCTGGCGATCCAGAGGCGCTTCGGCACCACCATCATCCTCGTCACCCACGACATGGAGGAAGCCGTGCATCTGGGCGACAAGATCGCCGTCATGGATGCCGGCAAGCTGGTGCAGTACGCAAAACCCGCCGAGATCCTGGCGAAGCCGGCCAGCGCCTTCGTCGAGACCCTTGTCGGCGCCAGCGAGAAACCGTTCCGGCTGCTGTCGCTTGGCCGCGTCGGCGATGCCGTCGAGAAGGGGACCGCCGAGGGCGAAGCGATCCCGGCCGAGGCCAGCCAGCGCGACGCGCTGGCCGAGCTGCTTTGGTCGGGTCGCCCGGCGCTGCCGGTGAAGGATGGCGACGGCAAGCCGCTTGGCCGGGTCACCGTCGATGGGCTGGTCAGGCGCGCCGCGAGGCCTGCATGAAAGCCTGGCTGCCATCGCTGCTCCGGCTTCTCCTGGTGGTGCTGCTTGTCGCCTTCGTCACCAACCCAGGCTTGTTCGAGCCGCTGCTCAAGCCGCTGACCGAGAACGGCGCGCCGGCGATCTACAACCAGGGCAGCTTGCTGACGCTGACGCTGCTGCATCTGAGGACCGTGCTGATCGCCACGGTCGCCGCAACCATCGTTGCGGTCGCGCTTGCCATTCTGGTCACCAGGCCGGCCGGCGCGGAGTTCCTGCCGCTGTCGCGCAGCCTGGTCAACATCGGCCAGACCTTTCCGCCTGTCGCCGTGCTGGCACTTGCCGTGCCGGCCGTCGGCTTCGGCGAGAAGCCGACGCTGATTGCGCTCTTCCTCTATGGCCTGCTGCCGATCTTCGAGAACGCGCTGACGGCTCTCACCACCCTGCCGGGCAATGTCATGGAAGCGGCGCGCGG
Source organism: Mesorhizobium sp. M4B.F.Ca.ET.089.01.1.1 (assembly GCF_004022605.1). NCBI lineage: Bacteria > Pseudomonadati > Pseudomonadota > Alphaproteobacteria > Hyphomicrobiales > Phyllobacteriaceae > Mesorhizobium > Mesorhizobium sp. M4B.F.Ca.ET.089.01.1.1. The sequence goes on along the minus strand of NZ_RZOS01000121.1, from coordinate 2,514 downwards.
CGCCGGCATGACCGCCTGGCAGAGGCTGGTCAAGGTCGAGCTGCCGCTCAGCGCGCCGGTCATCCTCGGCGGCATCCGGCTTTCGGTGGTCATCAGCCTCGCCACCGCCACCATTGGCTCGACGGTTGCGGCCAAGACGCTTGGCGAGGTGATCATCGCCGGCCTGCTGTCGAACAATCTCGCCTTCGTGCTGCAGGGCGGCCTGATCGTCGCTGCACTTGCCGTGCTGATCTATGACGGCCTGTCGGCCATCGAGCGCTACACGGCGCGCCGGATGGGGCAGGGGGCGGTTTAGGGGAAGGTTAGATTTCGTCTTCGTCGACGCCTGCCATTTTCAGCAGATGACGTAGGAGGCCGGTCTTGAGGGGCTTGTTGCCATGGATGGGAATAGAAGTCGAACGATGCTGCCCTCTTTCCCATAGATATGATGGCTTCCAGCTATGCGCAAAAGCTGCCAACCACCGCGCTCGACTGCGCGTGCTAATTCCTTGCCGGAAATGGACTTCAAACCGCGACTTCCACGATCCTGCCGGGCTCGGAGGTCAACGATGACGGAAGATCGACCGAAGGGCAGCCTTCGATAGCTTCGCGAAGATTCGCTAGGAGCTCGTCCAAGGTCTCTCCTTGCGTCGCACAGCCGGGAATGGCCGGAACTTCGGCCCAGTAGCCACCTTCTTCGGCTTCGTGAACGATAGCTTTGAATTTCATCGATCAACCTGTCTTGCCTATAAAGATATGCTCGCAATGAGAGTTTGCAAAGCAGGCTACGAGCCGATCACTCGGCGAGCAGCGTGGTAGCGCGCCAGTTCGAGTCTCACGCCCGATCCGCACCGCGACTGATGACCTAACGTCATTTCAATCGATCTAAAAGCACGACGGTACTGGCACGAGCGGAGCCGCGTTCGCCTTTTGGGCGAAAGCCGGGCAAAAACCGAACAATATCTTGACGTTCCGAGCCCTGTTTCGCATACAGCCCAGCCAAGGGGTGGATTCCGCCTGGCGGCGTGCATCCCCGTTCCAACGGCCCAGGGAGGGGTTCTTTTGGGCCATCAATCGAGGAAAATTCGGCAATGACCATCATTTACGCCGTCATCGCCTGCGGCCTGCTTTCAGTCCTTTACGCTATTTGGGCGACCCGTTCGGTCCTTGCGTCCGATCAGGGCAATCAGCGCATGCAGGAAATCTCCGCAGCCATCCGCGAGGGCGCCCAGGCCTACCTGGCGCGCCAATACACCACCATCGCCGTCGTCGGCATCGTCGTGCTCCTGCTTGCCTGGTGGCTGCTGTCGATCACCTCGGCCATCGGCTTCCTGATCGGCGCCGTGCTCTCGGGCGCCGCCGGCTTCATCGGCATGCACGTTTCCGTGCGCGCCAATGTGCGCACCGCGCAGGCCGCTTCCAACAGCCTGGCCGCCGGCCTCGACATCGCCTTCAAGTCGGGCGCCATCACCGGCATGCTGGTGGCGGGTCTGGCACTGCTCGGCGTCTCGATCTACTACTTTATCCTGACCGGTCCGATGGGCCTCCAGCCGAATGACCGCATCGTCATCGACGCGCTGGTCTCGCTCGGTTTCGGCGCCTCGCTGATCTCGATCTTCGCCCGTCTCGGCGGCGGCATCTTCACCAAGGGCGCCGACGTCGGCGGCGATCTCGTCGGCAAGGTCGAAGCCGGCATTCCCGAGGACGATCCGCGCAACCCCGCAACCATCGCCGACAATGTCGGCGACAATGTCGGCGACTGCGCCGGCATGGCGGCCGACCTGTTCGAGACCTACGCCGTCACCGTCGTCGCCACCATGGTTCTCGCTGCTATCTTCTTCGGCGGCACTGCCATTTTGGCCGACACCATGCTCTATCCGCTGGCCATCTGCGGCGCCTGCATCCTGACCTCGATCGTCGGCACCTTCTTCGTCAAGCTCGGCTCCAACGGTTCGATCATGGGCGCGCTTTACAAGGGCCTGATCGTCACCGGCCTGCTGTCGATCGTCGGCCTTGGCGCCGCCACGTCGCTCACCATCGGCTGGGGTGATATCGGCACCGTCGCCGGCATCGCCATCACCGGCAAGAACCTGTTCATCTGCGGCCTGATCGGCTTGGCTGTGACCGGCTTGATCGTGGTGATCACCGAGTACTACACCGGCACCAACAAGCGCCCGGTCAACTCCATCGCCCAGGCGTCGGTGACCGGCCACGGCACCAACGTCATCCAGGGCCTTGCTGTCTCTCTGGAATCGACGGCGCTGCCGGCGATCGTCATCGTCGGCGGCATCATTGCGACCTACCAACTCGGCGGCCTGTTCGGCACCGCGATCGCCGTCACCACCATGCTCGGCCTTGCCGGCATGATCGTCGCGCTCGACGCCTTCGGCCCGGTCACCGACAATGCCGGCGGCATCGCCGAAATGGCCGGCCTGCCCAAGGAAGTGCGCCACTCGACCGACGCGCTCGACGCGGTCGGCAACACCACCAAAGCGGTGACCAAGGGCTATGCCATCGGTTCGGCCGGTCTCGGCG
>NZ_RZOS01001219.1:0-585 GCF_004022605.1 Mesorhizobium sp. M4B.F.Ca.ET.089.01.1.1 | reverse complement strand
TCGTGAAAGCGCTCGATCATGTGGCGAATTTGATCGGGTTCGTTCCCAGCGAGCCCGTCTGGACGCAGGTTCCTCATAAGAAGCGACCGGGCCGTTCCGTTTCCGAGCGTTGGCAAAGCCGCCGCGGGCCGTGGCCCGGATCCATGACCTGGCGCTATCTGCGCCAGGAACGCCGTCTGTCAGAAACCGTCATCCGCGCGGCGATCCGCCAGGACCGGCTTCGCGAGGGTCCGTGCGGCAGCATGTGGGCCGCGCACAGCGATGAGGCCGGCGTGCTCACCGGCTGGGAGGAGCGCGGTCCTGAATGGCGGGGGTTTGCGAGCGGAGGCGCCAAGCTGCTGTTTCGTCTTGGCGCTGTCGAGGCAATGCGCTTCTGCGTCACCGAAGCGGCCATCGATGCCATGAGCCTTGCCGCGATCGAGGAGCTGCAGCCCGGCAGCCTTTATCTCAGCACCGGCGGCGGCTGGGCGCCGGCGACCGTGGCGGCGATCCGCGGGCTTGCGGCGCGCAACGGCGCTCTTCTTGTCGCCGCGACCGACAACAACACCCAAGGCGACGTCTATGCCGACCAGCTCGAAGCGATCG
>NZ_RZOS01001218.1:0-587 GCF_004022605.1 Mesorhizobium sp. M4B.F.Ca.ET.089.01.1.1 | reverse complement strand
GTGCGGACGCGCCTCGGTCGACGAGCAGCCGCACTTGTCACACAGCCGACCCTATAAGATTGAGTTCTCGTACGGGAAGCCGAGGCCGGGGTATCAGTGTGCTGGTACCTATGAAAACGTGTTCCTAGGTCACGTATTTTCCACCGATTTGCTGTTGCTGCGTATCAGCCTGAGGCAGCCGCTTGTTACCGAAACGGGCGACCCCCTGCAGTTGAGGATACTCGAAGACGCCCTGTACTCGGTTGCCGAAGGCTTGCGGCTGGCAGCCAGCCGGCATCCACAAATCGATCTTGATACTTCCGAGTTCGGTGCGGGCTTCCGTATCGTCCCGAACCGGGAGGATGACACGCTACTGCTCGACGTCTACCTTTACGATACCTTGTCCGGTGGGGCCGGCTACGCCGATCTCGCGGCAAGGAACATTGAGGAAATCCTCCAGCAAACCCTCGCGCTGTTGGAGCAATGCCCCGCCAAATGCGAGCAGTCATGCGAGAGTTGCCTGCGACACTATCATAACCAGTACCTCAAGGAACGTCTTGACCGGAACCTCGGTGCCGAGCTGCTCCGCTACGCGCTCGATGGCACGC
>NZ_RZOS01001217.1:0-588 GCF_004022605.1 Mesorhizobium sp. M4B.F.Ca.ET.089.01.1.1 | reverse complement strand
TCGATCCGCTTTCTGATCCGCTGGCTGACGACAAAGCCGCCATGGCGCGTGGTGCTCCCGTCAATTGCCGAACGACGGCCGCTCGTGTTCTGCGCCACATGCGGCGTCACCTTCATCGAGCGCAGTTCGTTGACGAAGTCTTCCGCATCATAAGCCTTGTCGGCGCCGAGCGTGATGGCCCGCGGCCGGTCCGCATGCGGCTCGATCATGTGCAGTGCCGCCACCCGCTCGGCATGGCCGTTGGCCAATGTCAGGCAGGCGTCGACCAAAAGGCCGTGGCGGTTTTCCATCAACCCGTGTCCCATGAAGCACAGCTTCGCCTCCTTTCCTTTCCCCTTCTTCTAGAGCCTGGCATCGGGATCGGTGGTCGAGGCATGCGTCTCGTTCGTCCGCTTCTGGCCATGGAAATCGGCTTCCGCATTGCGGCCGCCGCCATTTTCCGGCGGCTCGCCCGGCCCATCCCTCGGCTTGACACTCTTCATCGATGCCCAGGCCTCAATGAGAGTGCCGTCGACCGAGAAGTGATCGCTCGAGAGAAGCTTTTTCACTCTGGGCTGCGCCAGCACCGCGCCTAAGAACTTCGCCGCG
>NZ_RZOS01001216.1:0-590 GCF_004022605.1 Mesorhizobium sp. M4B.F.Ca.ET.089.01.1.1 | reverse complement strand
GCCTTCAGCGGCGTCCTCTCTGCCGCGGGAGGTGACACCGTCACCTCTGCTTGATGGCGGCGCCAGCCTTGATGGCGAGGGCCGCAACGGTCAGTGCGGGGTTAACGGCCGCTGATGTAGGAAGTACCGAAGCGTCGGTCACGTAGAGGTTTGAGATTTCGTGCGAACGGCAATCGGTCGACACGACCGACGTCTGCGGATCGTTCCCTAGTCTGGCAGTGCCGCACTGATGCGAAGTCGTCTTCCTGCCGAAAGTTCGGGTGAGAACGATGGGAAAGCCCGCCTTGCGCATGACGTGACGCGTCTTGCGGATGAGGGTCTCGTGCGCCCGCATGTTGCTGCGCACCCAATGCATGACGATGCGGCCGTTGCTGACCGTGACGCGGCTGTCGGGATTGGGCAGATCCTCGCTGGTTAGGAACCAGCCATAGCAATTGCGGGCTATCAGACCGGCCAGCCAGCGCGGCAGTAGTGGTGCGTTGGCCTTCAGGATATTTCCCGTAATGTGTCCGAGTAACTGGACGTTTCCGAGCGGAAATCCGGTCTCCGGATCGGCATTGTAGAAGTCGTTGAACGCAAGCGTCTTCTGG
>NZ_RZOS01001215.1:0-590 GCF_004022605.1 Mesorhizobium sp. M4B.F.Ca.ET.089.01.1.1 | reverse complement strand
CGATGGGCGGTCCCTGGTGCCGCTACGCCAAGCGCGATGAAGCGTTGCGGTCTTCGTCGCGCGCAACGGCGAAAGCGTGCAGGAGGATGGCTCGGGTCAGGGTGGACAAGCATCTGCGTAACAATTTGCTTTTCGAGGACGGGACGAGTCCAGGTTGGCCGCTGCTCAAGGCGCTGGCTCCGCAGCAGAGCCGAGTGAACTGGAGGGTCTGGTCCGGCGTCGAGGCACGGCGCAAGGCCTGCCGCGACGGGCGCGGATAGTGCTGCTGGCCAGCGAGAGGATGTAGAACAAGGAAATTGCCTTACGCCTTGGTGCAACGCCCAACACAGTGGGCACATTGCGTCGGCGCTTTGCCGAACAGCGGCTCGATAGCCTTTACGATGAACCGCGTCCCGGCGCGCCCGATGAGGAGATTGCCGAGACGATCCGGTTGACGCTGGGAGACGACGCCGCGGGACGCAACCCACTAGCCTGACTCTGCAATCTTGAGGAGCGCCAAGTTTATTCTGGCGTGCGGCGAGCTCAACGCCGAGCCGCTTGGCATCGATGCACGACACGACGTGATGCGGCGGTGTCGCACGGGTTCTCAC
>NZ_RZOS01001214.1:0-590 GCF_004022605.1 Mesorhizobium sp. M4B.F.Ca.ET.089.01.1.1 | reverse complement strand
GTACAGCGTCGATCGATCTGGTGGTTCCGTCCAGTACGTGACCCTCGACGACGATCTTGCCTTCCTCGATCGTCTCGAGGGCATTGATGCAGCGGATTAACGTTGATTTCCCGGAGCCTGACGGCCCGCAGAGGACGATCCTTTCGCCTTTGCGGACCGACAAACTGATGGATTTCAAGGCATGGAAAGTGCCGTACCACTTCTGCACATCCTCAAGGGAAATCAGCTTCGATTGATCTTTTGCGGAATTGAGCACGGAACCCTCCATTTGGGCTTTTACTGCACGGTGAACGGGATGTTCGGAATGGATTCCGGGAACTGCGGCAGATCGATCGCCATCCACTTCTTCGTGATGGCGGCGAGCTCACCATTGGCCTTGATCTTGTCGATGAAGGCGTTGACGGCTTCGTTCCAGTCCTTCTCGCCGAGACGGGTACCGACGCCGTTGTAGGTCGTCAAAAAGTTAATCTTGCGCTCATACGTGCCGGCACTCGCCGCATCCAGACGCTGGCCATAGAACTGGTTGCCGCCAACCGCCTTTACCTGCCCGGAGACCAAAGCCTGGATGGTTGCGGCGTCGTCATCAAAGC
>NZ_RZOS01001213.1:0-590 GCF_004022605.1 Mesorhizobium sp. M4B.F.Ca.ET.089.01.1.1 | reverse complement strand
CTACGAGACTGACTGTCGCCGGAATATCCATCTACCCAGAGGAGCGCGCGGGCGACACCTATGAGATCACAGTCTCCGGCGACAACTTGGGCTCAGGCGACATCGGTGCGACACTCAAAGATGCGCAGGAGCGCGACAAGTACGGTGCGCCCAAATATCGCCAATACCGCGGTCGACAGATCCCGATTTACACTCCTCCCCCAGGCATGGGGCTCATCGCCAAGATCCGCGGCGAGCGATGCTGGACTGTGTGGCTTCGCGTTTCCCCATACTTTGCGAGCGACGCGCTCGCGCTGCTGCGAAACGGACGATCTTTGTTCCTGGCTATACACGAGCGCAAAACGAACCGCTCGCGCTGGGTTCAGAGCGTGAGCGTGCAAACCACCAACCCTGCAGAAGAATAGATCCTAGTGCGGGAGCCTGCGCTCTGGGAGAAATGGCCGAGATAGGCAATGTCTTCGGCGCGATTGTTTTTTGCGCCGGCGCATTTTTTCGGGCAAAAAGCGGAATGGAGAGATGGCGAATTGGTTGGGGCATCAAGTGCGTGCAGGCCTACCGTGGGTTCTAATCCTACTCTCTCAGCCAGCACC
>NZ_RZOS01001212.1:0-592 GCF_004022605.1 Mesorhizobium sp. M4B.F.Ca.ET.089.01.1.1 | reverse complement strand
GATGAAGCTGCCGACGGAGATGATCCTGCGACGGAAATAACCGAAATTCGGTGTCGTGTAGGCACCGGTCGCCACCAGCACATTGTCGGCGCTGATCCGGCCGCGCGACGTGATCAGCTCATGCCTGTTGCCGGTCTGCTTGCGGTCCGTCACCCTGGTGTTCTCGTGGATCACGGCGCCGTGGCGGGCGGCGGCCGTGGCCAGACCTGCCACATAGCGGCCCATATGCATCATGGCGCTCCTCTTCGACAGCATCGCGCCATGGAAGGGCGAGCCGATCTCCGATTTGAGATCGGCCGCCGACAACAGCGCCGTATCCGGATCGACCTCGGCATGGAGGGCTTCGAAGTTGCGGGCGATCGCCTCGAAATGCTGCGGCTTGGAGGCGAGCTTCAGCTTGCCCGCGCGGCGGAAGTTGCAGTCGATGCTTTCCTCGGCGACCAGCGCCTCGATGGTATCGACCGAGTCGTCGAGCGCTCGGTACAGCGCGATTGCGCGTTCCTTGCCGAGTTCCGCCTTGGCCGAGAGGAAGCTATGGGCGAGGCCATTGTTCAGGTGCCCACCATTGCGCCCGGATGCGCCCCAGCCCACC
>NZ_RZOS01001211.1:0-595 GCF_004022605.1 Mesorhizobium sp. M4B.F.Ca.ET.089.01.1.1 | reverse complement strand
TTCTCGACCGCACCAAAATCTCCCTGTTGAATTTTCAACGGTTGCGGCAAAGAGCCCAACCAGCCGCCGGGACGTCGGGTAGCCTGCCCGGTCAGGCCGCTGTTTGAGGCGTGCGCGCCGGTTTGGCGGCTAAGCTCCTGCGTTGCTATGTCAGGCGCGGCAACCCGCGAGCAAAGGTTGTCATTGCAAGCAAAATGCAACCACAAGGAAACCCAATTTAAAGAATGCCAAAGTACCTTCGCCAGCTGTTCCGGGGGAGGTTCCTTTGCCTTACAATCCTGCGCTGGATGGATTGCGCGCCATCAGCATCCTGGCTGTTTTGGCTTTCCACTGCGAGGTGCCGCTGCTGCATGGCGGCTTCTTCGGGGTCGATCTGTTTTTTGTACTTAGCGGCTTTCTGATCACCACCATGCTGCGCAACGAACTTGACGAGACCAACAGCATCGATCTCGGCCGCTTTTACTGGAACCGGCTGGTACGCCTCACTCCGCCCCTTTATCTGATGCTGGCGGCAATCCTGCTCATCGGTCTGGAGACGCCTCGAAAAATCTTCATCGCAGCCGTCTACCTGACCGATTTCTTCGCGCCCTATGAG
>NZ_RZOS01001210.1:0-596 GCF_004022605.1 Mesorhizobium sp. M4B.F.Ca.ET.089.01.1.1 | reverse complement strand
AGGCACACCCATGGCACATAAGTTCGAAATCTATAAGGACAAAGCTGGCGGGTTTCGCGTTCGCTTCAAGTACAATAGCGAGGTGATATTCTCGACCGAGGGCTACGCAAGCAAATCCAGCGCTCAGAACGCCATCGACCCGATCAAGAAAAATGGCCCCAGTGCGCCGGTCGAAGACAATAGCTGATCGCCTTCGAGGCCATACAACGCTGCGACAATTCCGAAGCTGAGCATATTGGCTTCGAAACAGCTTCGATCGGGACTAGCACTTGTTGCGCTAGGGTAAATGAGGCCTCAGCTCCCAAGGCAATCCTCGGCAAATAGACTTCACTAGACCTCTGCTACATTTAGGAGCATCCTCTCCGCTGGGGAGTGGGGTGTGGATAGGTCTCGTTACGACAATCGTTCTCATCGCTGGCGCAAGCGCACTGGAGCAAAACACTCCCGTGCACTGCGGTGGGCAAGTGTGCCCCGACGGTTGATCTTCGTCACCGTTGCCGCAATCGGGGCCCTCGCTATTGAGACGGTCTTTCTGCATAGTGACCGCTTGCCCGACCTGACCCCTTCCAACTGGATCGAGCCAAAGCCTGCCCCCC
>NZ_RZOS01000120.1:0-14037 GCF_004022605.1 Mesorhizobium sp. M4B.F.Ca.ET.089.01.1.1 | reverse complement strand
CTTACCGGCTCTCATTGGGATCGGTGAAGGTGTGCAAACGCGGGGGACCGCAACAGCAAAGGGTGAAACCTTATGAAAATCGTGATGGCAATCATCAAGCCGTTCAAGCTCGATGAGGTGCGCGAAGCGCTCACCGCAGTCGGCATCCAGGGCCTGACCGTCACCGAAGTCAAAGGCTACGGGCGTCAGAAGGGACATACGGAAATCTATCGCGGCGCGGAATACGCGGTCAGCTTCCTGCCCAAGATCAAGATCGAGGTCGCGGTCGGTGCCGACACGGTCGACAAGGCCGTCGAAGCCATCACGTCGGCAGCCAAGACCGGTCAGATCGGCGATGGCAAGATCTTCGTCTTCGGCATCGACCAGGCGGTGCGCATCCGCACCGGCGAAACAGACACCGACGCGCTCTGAGCGGCGATCACCCATTCCAACGGAGAGTTCAATGAATATTCCTTCCACCTTGAAGACGACGGGGCGCGCGGCCGCGCTCGGCGCGCTCGCCCTGACAGCCCTGGGCACGGTTGCCGCCTTCGCGCAGGAAGCGGCTCCGGCAGCCGCCGCCGCAGCGCCGGCAGCTGCGCCGACGCCGGTGCTCGATACCGGCAACACCGCCTGGATGCTGACCTCGACGGCGCTGGTGCTGATGATGACCATTCCGGGCCTGGCGCTGTTCTACGGCGGCATGGTGCGCAAGAAGAACGTGCTCGCCACCATCATGCAGAGCTTCGCCATCACCTGCCTGGTGACGGTGCTGTGGTTCATGTTCGGCTACTCGCTGGCCTTCTCCGACGGCGGCAGCACGAACGCCTATGTCGGCGGCTTCTCCAAGTTCTTCCACCACGGCATCACCACCTCGACACTGTGGCTGCCCGGCGTGGCGAACATCCCTGAATTCGTCTTCTCGATGTTCCAGCTGACCTTCGCCATCATCACCCCGGCGCTGATCGCCGGCGCCTTCGCCGAACGCATGAAATTCTCGGCGCTGCTCATTTTCATGGGCCTGTGGCTGGTGTTCGTCTATGCGCCGATCGCGCACTGGGTGTGGGGCGGCGGCTTCCTTGGCACGGCAGGCGTTCTCGACTTCGCTGGCGGCACGGTCGTCCACATCAACGCCGGTGTCGCGGGTCTCGTCTGCGCGTTGGTGCTCGGCAAGCGCGAGGGCTACGGCACCGCCAACATGGCGCCGCACAACCTCGTCTACTCGGTCATCGGCGCTTCGCTGCTGTGGGTCGGCTGGTTCGGCTTCAACGCCGGTTCGGAACTGGCTGCCGACGGCCTCGCCGGCGCGGCGATGCTGAACACCCAGGTCGCCACCGCGGCTGCGGCGCTCGCCTGGATGTTCGCCGAATGGATCATCGCCAAGAAGCCCAGCGTGCTCGGCATCATCTCGGGCGCCGTCGCCGGCCTCGTCGCGGTGACGCCGGCTTCCGGTTTCGTCAATCCGACCGGCGCCTTCATCATCGGCATCGTCGCCGGCGTCGTCTGCTACATCTCGGCGGTCAAGGTGAAGCACATGCTCGGCTATGACGACTCGCTCGATGCCTTCGGCGTGCACGGCGTCGGCGGCATCGTCGGCGCGCTGCTCACCGGCGCGCTGGCCGATCCGGAGATCAACGCGCTCGGCAAGGGCGCCTCGGTCGGCACCCAGATCTACGGTATCGTCTTCACCATCCTGTGGACGGCGATCGCGACCTTCGTGATCCTCTACATCGTCAAGGCGCTGGTCGGCCTGCGTCCGAGCACCCAGGAAGAGATCGAAGGCCTCGACATCAGCCAGCACGGCGAAGTGGTGCCGTAAGGCTATCGACATCCGGCGCCGGCATCCTCCCGCCGGCGCTTCAGAAGAATCCCGTCGTGACGCTCCGAAAGGTGCTCACGCATTGAGGCCCGGAAACATCTTCCGGGCCTCCTTTTTTGGAGAATCGTGCGCCTCGGAGAGGCAAGAGAGGAATCGTTTTTGACGCGATCACGGTCGCGTGATGTGCCAGCGGGAAGAAACATAGGGCCTTCCGGCTCCGTACTGGGGGTAGCGACCGCCGTTCTGGCGCTCGTTAAACATCAGGGAAGGAACCAACCGATGAACATCAAGACCATCTTCCTCGGGGCACTCGCTCTCTCCATGGTCAGCGGCGCCGCATTGGCCGGTGCTCTCGACGAACCGGACAACATGGCGCCGTTCTTCACCGATGCCGGCATGAAGACCATGAAGCCGGAGGCCGATTTCAAGGCGGCCTGGGCTGCGATGGCCAAGGACAAGCAGGACATGATGATGAAGGAGTGCCAGGACGCGGCGATGAGCAAGCCTCACGCCGAATTCTGCGCCAACCTGATGATGTATGCCGGTCACAAGTGATTGCGAAAGAGATAGGCCCGGACGGGCCCGTCGACTCGCCATCCCAATGAGCAATGGCGGGCCGAACGGCCCGCCATTGTCGCCCGACCGATAAAGCCGGCTTCAATCCCCGCGCGCTGCATCCATAGCGAACGACCCGTCGAGTCTTGCGGGAGCATCAAGCGAATGTGATTCAGAGTGATTGAGTTCGGCTCCGTTCATCGGCTAGTCTTTGCCCGATCCAAACCCCCGGGGATCATGGAAGGTGAAATCCCACTTTCGCTCTCCTCAACGAAAGGCCTCGCTGGCTCCGCTCGCGAGGCTTTTTTGAATCCGCGGGCCAGACTGCCGAAGGGCCGCGAGACCGGGAGTCGCAATTCAACCGCCGGTAAAGCGCCGGAGTCGTCTCAACTTCTTATAGTTAATGCGCCCTTAACCTTCCCACCGATAGTCTGTCATCCGAATCTGCCGGCCTGCGTCATGCGTCCGGCCAGGCACCTACAGACGGGGAAGAGGCATGCGTTCAGGGGCTTCAGCACCGCTCGCGCTGACCGATACGGGGCACGGCATCCAGGCATTCGCGCGGCGCCAGCTCGGCCGGCTGGTCGGCGCCGGCCTGTTCGTGCTCGTCGCCTTCGGCGTCGCCAGTCTCGCCACCTGGAACGTCGCCGATCCGAGCTTCTCGCATGCCACCGACAACATCGTCACCAACGCGATGGGCTATGCCGGTGCGGTGTTCTCAGACCTCGCCATGCAGTTCTTCGGGCTTGCCGCCGTCGCGGCCCTGGTGCCGGCAGTGATCTGGGGTTTCCTGCTGTTTTCGGCGCGCGGCGTCGACCGGCTGCCGAAACGCGGGCTCGCCTGGTTCGGCTTCGCGCTGCTGGCGGCCGCGATCGCCGGCTGCGTGACGCCGCCCAAGACCTGGCCACTGCCGACCGGCCTCGGTGGCGTGTTCGGCGACATGGTGCTGAAGATTCCCGGGATCGCTGTCGGCGGATATCCCAAAGGTCTCTTTGCCAGCATTATCGCGGTTATCCTTGCTGCGCCGGCGCTCTGGCTGTTCGCCTATGGCTCGGCGCTGCTCGCCCGCAAGAACGGCTTTGCCGTCATGGAGCGCGCCGCCGAGCCCGACCCGCGCGAGCAGGACAACTTGCTCTTCGACGAGGATGAGGACGAGGGCGACGAAGGCATACTGGCGCTCGGCGCGATCACCCATTGGTGGTTGTCGTTCAGGGCCTGGATGCATCGCCGCGCCGCGCGCCGCCAGCAGGAGCGCGACGAGTACGAGCCGGAGATGGAGCCGCGCGCCAGCGCCTGGCGTCGTGCCGCCGAGCGTGTCGAATCGGCCGAATTCGCCGAGTCGCGGATGAGTCCGGGCGGCCGCGCCCGCGTCGAGCCTGAATTCTTCGCCGCCATGGTCAACGACCGCAGCGTCTCGGTCGATCCCGACGATGACGACGTCTTCGACAATGACGAGGACGAGGACATGGATTTCGCCGACGAGGCGCGGGCCCCGCGCCGCGCCGCGCCGAAGGTGCAGAATTTCCGCTCCGATGCCGCCACCCGCGTCGAGGCGCCGGCGGCGCGCCCGGTGCCGGGCGCGCGTGTCCAGCGCGAGGCGCAGACCTCGCTGATCGGCTCGGACATGTTCGAGATGCCGTCGCTGCATTTCCTGTCGGAGCCGAAGAACGTCGTGCGCGACGCCAGCCTCTCCAAGGACGCGCTGGAGCAGAATGCGCGGCTGCTCGAGGGCGTGCTCGAGGATTTCGGCGTCAAGGGCGAGATCATCCATGTGCGGCCGGGTCCAGTCGTCACGCTGTATGAACTCGAGCCTGCGCCCGGCATCAAATCCTCGCGCGTCATCGGCCTGTCCGACGACATCGCGCGCTCGATGAGCGCGATCGCCTGCCGCGTCGCGGTGGTTCCCGGGCGCAACGCCATCGGCATCGAGCTGCCCAACGCCAAGCGCGAGACGGTCTATCTGCGCGAGATCATGGCGAGCCGCGATTTCGAGACCACCAAGGCGAAGCTGGCGCTGGCGCTTGGCAAGACCATCAATGGCGAGGCGGTCATCGTCGACATCGCCAAGATGCCGCACGTGCTGGTCGCCGGCACCACCGGCTCGGGCAAGTCGGTCGCCATCAACACCATGATCCTGTCGCTGCTCTACCGGCTGACGCCGCAGGAGTGCCGGCTGATCATGATCGATCCGAAGATGCTCGAACTCTCCGTCTATGACGGCATCCCGCACCTTTTGACGCCGGTCGTCACCGATCCGAAGAAGGCGGTGGTGGCGCTGAAATGGACCGTGCGCGAGATGGAGGACCGCTACCGCAAGATGTCGAAGGTCGGCGTGCGCAACATCGACGGCTTCAACGCGCGCGTCCAGCAAGCCGAGAAGAAGGGCGAGAAGATCTCGCGCACGGTGCAGACCGGCTTCGACCGCCAGACCGGCGAGGCGATCTACGAGACCGAGGATCTCGATCTCGAGCCGATGCCCTACATCGTCGTCATCATCGACGAGATGGCCGACCTGATGATGGTCGCCGGCAAGGACATCGAAGGCGCGGTGCAGCGCCTGGCGCAGATGGCGCGCGCCGCCGGCATCCACGTCATCATGGCCACGCAGCGCCCCTCGGTCGACGTCATCACCGGCACGATCAAGGCCAATTTCCCGACCCGCATCTCCTTCCAGGTGACGTCGAAGATCGACAGCCGCACCATCCTTGGCGAACAGGGCGCCGAACAGCTGCTCGGCATGGGCGACATGCTCTACATGGCCGGCGGCGGCCGCATCCAGCGCGTGCACGGACCGTTTGTCTCCGACGACGAGGTCGAGCGGGTCGTTGCGCATCTTAAGCTGCAGGGCGTGCCGGAATATCTCGACGCCATCACCGAGGATGACGACGAGGACGAGGAGGAGGCGTCCGGCAAGGGCGGTTCAGGCGGCGGTGGCGGCGGCAATTTCGACGATTCCGACGACCCCTACGACCAGGCGGTGGCAGTGGTGCTGCGCGACGGCAAGGCCTCGACCAGCTACATCCAGCGGCGGCTCGGCATCGGCTACAACCGCGCCGCCTCGATCATCGAGAAGATGGAGAAGGAAGGCATTGTCGGTCCGGCCAATCACGCGGGAAAACGCGAGATACTGGTGCCGACCGAGGACGACAAGTTCTAGGGTTCCGGCGCCCATCGACCCGGCACCGGCAACCTTGAACCTTTCGGCGCGTTGAAGCGACGGAGCGTCACTGGAAGCGCCAAACTTAAGCCTAACTGGGGGCCCAGAGACTGCGACACCATCGAATCAGAGAGTGACCGGCATGAAAAACGCACCTTTCGCCCCGAATCGCCGCCAAGTGCTTGGCCTCGGCCTCGTGCTCGCCGGCGCGGCAAGCGTCAATGTCATACCTGGGTTCCAGCTTCTGGCGTCGGCGCAGGCGGCGATTCCGCCGGCGGCGCAGAAGATCGCCGACCACTTCTCGTCGGTCAAATCGATGAGCGGCGAGTTCGTGCAGTTCGGGCCGAAGGGCGAACAGACCGGCGGCAAATTCTTCCTCGAACGGCCGGGCAAGATCCGTTTCAACTATGACGGATCGTCGAATTTCCGGGTCATCTCCGACGGCAAGTCGGTGGTCATCCTCAACAAGAAGCTCAACACCTCCGACCTCTACCCGCTGTCGAAGACGCCGCTGAAGCTTCTGCTCGACGACCGGATCGATCTCTCGGGCGGACGGGTGAAGAGCGTCAAGGAAGAGGACGACCTGACCACGATCCAGCTCTCCGACAAATCGGTGTTCGGCAACGCCAGGATCACCATGATGTTCGATCCGAAATCCTATGAACTGCGGCAGTGGACCATCACCGACGCGCAGGGCAAGGACACGACGGTGATGATCTTCAACGTCAAGGAAGGCGTCAGCTTCGCGCCCGATACGTTCGCCATCGACTATACGGCGAACCGCGAGTTGAATACCAAGACAAGATAACTTCCTTCGTCTTAGTGCTCTTGCGAGCGGCGGCGCCAGCCTCGGCGGTTGTCGCCGGCTTGTTTTTATGGCTGGCGGCTGGCAGTAGTTCGGCGACCTCTTGCCGGACCCGCCGCATGCCCTTTTCCATCGCCACCTGGAACATCAACTCGGTGCGCCTGCGCATGCCGATCGTCGAGCGCCTGCTCGTGGAGCACGCGCCGGACGTGCTCTGCCTGCAGGAGACGAAGGTCCCGGACGAGCTGTTTCCCGAAAAGGCCTTCCGCAAGCTCGGCTACGAGCACATCGCCTTCCACGGCCAGAAGGGCTATCACGGGGTGGCCACGGTGGCGCGGCGGCCGATCGAGCTGGTCGAGAAGCGCCGCTTCTGCGAGATCGATGACAGCCGGCACCTGTCGGTCAGGGTAAGCGCCGGCGGCAAGTCGATCCTGCTGCACAATTTCTATGTGCCGGCCGGCGGCGACGAGCCCGACCCGGAGATCAACCGCAAGTTCAGGCACAAGCTCGACTTCGTCGCCGAGATGAACGGCGTGCGGGCCGAGCATGACGCGCTGTCCGGCTCGGTCCTGGTCGGTGATCTCAACATCGCGCCGCTGGAGCACGATGTCTGGTCGCACAAGCAGCTGCTCAAGGTGGTCAGCCACACGCCGGTGGAGACCGAGAGCTTCGAAGCGATGCGGCGCGCCGGCGACTGGGTCGACCTGATGCGGCTCAACGTGCCTGCCGAGCAGAAACTTTACACCTGGTGGAGCTACCGCGCGCAGGACTGGGAAGCGTCGGACCGCGGCCGGCGGCTCGACCATGTGTGGTCGTCGCCGAACCTGGTGGACCACTTCACCGGTTATGAGATCCTGCGCCCGGCGCGCGGCTGGGAGCGGCCGTCGGACCATGTGCCGGTGATTGCCAGGTTCGACCTGGACTAAAGGCCGCCGGCGGACGGGTAAACGCGAGGCGCGTCGAGCCGTTGGGCGGACAGATATTCCGTCGTGTCGACATGAGCCAGCAGACTGGGATGATCGCGACGGCGCGTCGCCAACATCCGGCGGGCAGCCTCGATGATCTTCGGCGGCGGGACATTGGCGACCAGGCCGGTTGGACTTGCCTGGCGTGCCTCGACCATGTCCACACTGTTCGAAAGCGGCCTCCAGCGCGCCATGTTGGCACCGCTGTTGACCATGACCATCGGCGTCATCACCGTGGCCATCAGATGCGCAGTACCGCCCTCGGCGCCAATGTAAAGATCGGCAAGCTCCCCGAGCGCGAGCAGGATGTCGCTGACGGCGATATCCGGCGCGGTGCCGGAATCGACAAGCTGCAATTTCGGCACTCGTCGAACCAGTTCGGCACTATCGGGGCCGACACCTGGCGTTTTCACATAGATAAGGTTGGCGCCATCGCTGATCATGGCGTCGGATATCGCGACGACCTGATCCGCCGTCATTCGCTTGTTGCCATCGCCATGGGCCGCGACAATGATCAACGGCGCCTGGCTGCCGCCCGCCAGGCTCCTGGCCGCCGCACGCGCGGCCGGCGTCGGCTCCAGGCGATGATCGAAAGGCAGCCGCTTCCCGGCAAGACGTTCGACAAGGCGGTGGTAGCGCCATGCATTGTGCTCGGGTCGTGCCTCGGGTCTATGGCCGGGGGGCAAGGAAAGGGCGAAGGCCGGAAAGTTTGCTTCATAGACGATGCGGCGGCCGATCAGCGACGCCCAGGTTTGAACCAGCCAAGGCGCCACGATACGGAAATCGACAACTGCCACTCGCTGCTTGGCCCTGCGGTGGCCGGCGACCAGATGCGCCAGCGGCGTCTCTACACTAATCGCGTCGACCAGGTGGCGGACATGGCCGTTGAGGGCGTCCGCGAGAGTGGATGTCTCGGTGCTTCCGTATACGAGCAAACTGTCGGGAAATGCCGTTCTCGCGGCCCGCAAGGCCGGGATTCTAAGCAAGCCGTCGCCGAACGCATCCTTGCGTGAATACAAGATAATCGTCTCGTACCGCGCTGGCAGCATGCCTCGCTCCCCCCAGGAGCTTGGTGGTGGCGGTGCCGACGCGGCCCGCCCTACAGGTCCTGTAGGATTTCGCCTTTTGCCTGTCAACGGAACCTCGCCTCTCGGGTCCAGGCGATCAACGCCGGCGCTGTTGGCTTACTCGGTGAACCGCGGGCCGAGCTTTTCGATGCGGCTGATCATCTGCTGGAATTCCTCGAGGATGCGCTCGTGCAACAGCACCGCAATCTCCGGATATTCTTCCAGGATGCGGCGGAACATCTTGCGACTGAGCCGGATCACCTCCGAATCGACCGCGGCCGATGCGCTGGTCAGCCGGTTGGTATCGGCAATCAGCGCCAGCTCGCTCAGCATGGTGCCCGGACCAGCCGTGCCGATCGGGATGCGCTCGCCGCTCTGCTCGCGATAGAGGACGATGCGGCCGCTGACCACGATATAGGCGGAGTCAGCCACGTCATCCTCGCGGTAGAGCTTGTGGTCCGCCTGCAGCAGGGTGGTTTCGGCGCCGAAGGCGAGCAGGCGCAACTGCTCCTGCGTGAAGCCCTCGAAGAGCGTCACGGCGGACAGGATGCGGATGTCGTCATCCAGCGCCATCTAGCTATGTCCCCGAGCGGTCAGTCCAGTCCCTCCCTTGGAGCGCCGCGTCCTCCAGAACGCGCAAGGACGCTCCAACATCCTTGAGTCTACGCATCGTGCTCGCCAAAAATCGATTCCGATTTTTGGCCGATGCGCTTCGGAGCCGATCCAACCACCCTCCAGCACCAGGATCGCTTCCGAAGCGGTCCCGCCCTGACCGCTCATCGGATCATGAAAAGTTTAAGGAACCAGCTTGTAGCCGCCGCTTTCTGTCACAAGAATTTCGGCATTGGAAGGATCGCGCTCGATCTTCTGGCGCAGCCGGTAGACATGGGTTTCCAGCGTGTGCGTGGTGACGCCTGAATTGTAGCCCCAGACTTCTTCCAGAAGCACGTCGCGCGTCACCACCTTCTGTTCGGCGCGATAGAGGTACTTGATGATCGAAGCCTCCTTTTCGGTCAGCCGCACCTTGGCGCCGCGCTGGTCGATCAGCAGCTTCTGGCTTGGCTTGAAGGTATAGGGGCCGACCGAGAAGGTGGCGTCCTCGCTCTGCTCATGCTGGCGCAGTTGCGCGCGGATGCGGGCAAGCAGCACGGCGAAGCGGAACGGCTTGGTCACATAGTCGTTGGCGCCGGCCTCGAGACCGAGAATGGTGTCGGAATCGGTGTCGTGTCCGGTCAGCATGATGATCGGCGCCTTGTAGCCGCCCTTGCGCAGGATCTTCACCGCCTCGCGCCCATCCATGTCGGGCAGGCCGACATCCATGATCAGGAGGTCGACGAGGCCGCCGCGCGCCGCGGCGACGCCTTTTGCCGCCGTCGCTTCCTGCTGGACGTCGAACTCTTCGTAGAGGGCCAGTTGCTCGACGAGCGTGCCGCGCAGGTCGTCATCGTCGTCGACGATCAGTATGGTGCGTGAGGTCATGGATCAATCCGTTGTTTTAAAAAGAATATTCAGTTGACCGTCCCCCATTTATGCTGAAGCTGACCGGCACAACAGCCGATCACAGTGATTTGTTCCGTGACACGATCATACAAGAAAAAACGCCCATGCAATGCAAACGGCGCAATTTTGCCAAAAGGCCTCACCGTGCTCAGCGTGCGCGCCAGGCCCGGCCATCCCAGCCAGGGCCTGCTGCAGGCCGGCAGCCTGGTGTTTGCCTGCGCCCTGGGACGCGGCGGCATTTCGGCGAACAAGCGTGAAGGCGACGGCGCGACGCCGCTAGGCGCCATGCGCCTGTTGTCGGGCTATTTCCGCGACGATCAATTTTCCGGCGGCCGCCGGACGCGGCTGGCGATGGTCCCGATCGGACCCGACCTCGGCTGGTGCGAGATGCCGGACGACCGCAACTACAATCGCCCGGTGAAGATCCCCTATGGCGCCAGCCATGAGCGGATGCGGCGCGCCGATCGGCTCTACGACGCCTGCCTTGTGATGGACTGGAACATCGCGCCGCGCCGGCGCGGCCGCGGCAGCGCCATCTTCTTCCATCTGGCGCGGCCCGGCTTCACGCCGACCCAAGGCTGCGTGGCGGTGACGGCGCGCACCATGGCGCGTCTGCTGCCGCTGCTGTCGGATCGGACGGTGGTGAGGGTGGTGAGGTGAGGGAGTAGGCAGTAGGCAGTAGAGAGAACTGCTCTGTTCCCCTACTGCCTAATCCCTACCGCCCACTGCCTCACTTCTGCCAGCCGGTGCCGAGCAGGCCGATTTCGCGGATCTGCCGGTCCACAGCCTTTGCCACGTCCCGGCGCTCGGCGCCGATGTCACGCAGCAGCTCGTCGGAGAGATCCTCGATGGATTCGTGGGGAAGCTGGGCAGCGACCCGCGCCTGGCGCAGCCAATCGAGGGTGGCGCGCAGCCAGACAGCGATGCCGGAGCGGGAATTAAGGGCGGTGTGGGACTTCAGAACGATCTCGGTCATGGCTCTATCCGGTTTCTCCGGATGTCAAATCCGGTTTGATAGTGTTTCGATGCTGCAATCATGCCGGATTGAAAAATAAACAGGAAACGAGTAGTTCTTGTCTGATCATCAAGTTTTATTTGGAGATCGGATGGCCCGCCTGCTACCCGGAACGCGTGCCCTGAGGACGTTCGAAGCGGCGGCCAGGCACCTCAATTTCACCCGCGCGGCCGACGAGCTCGGTCTGACGCCGGCGGCGGTCAGCCACCAGATCAAGGAGATCGAGGACCAGCTCGACCTTGCGCTGTTCACCCGCACCAGCCGCACCATCCGGCTGACGGAGGCCGGAAACGTCCTGTTCGAGGCGTCGATCGACGCGCTCGACCTGCTCAACCGGGCGGTGTCGCGGGCCCGCAAGATGACGCGCGGCACGGCGCTGCTGAAGGTGACGCTCGACGCCCAGTTCGCGACAAAGTGGCTGATGCGTCGCGTGGACGATTTCCGCCAGCAGAAGCCGGGCATCGAGCTGCGTTTCGACATCACCTACGATGTCAGGGATTTCGAGCGCGACGATGTCGATATCGGCATTCGCTTCGGCACCGGCAAGTATCCCGGGCTTGCCGCGCATCGCCTGTTCGACAACATCATCATCCCGGTGTGCAGCCCGGCGCTGCTGGCGTCCGGACCACCGCTCAACGAGCCGCGCGACCTCTTTCGCCACACGCTCGCGCATATCGACTGGTCGCGCCAGGGCGTGACGTGGCCGAACTGGAGCATGTGGATGCACGCGGCCGGCGTCGACGATTTCGACGATAGCCGGACGCTTGTCTTCGGATCCTCAACCGATGCCACGCAGGCGGCGCTCGACGGCAATGCGGTGGCGCTGGCCGACTTCGCCATGGTCGCCAACGACCTTTCGCAAGGGCGTCTGGTCCGACCCTTCGAGCTCGGCATCAAGGTGGCGCCGGAGTTCGCCTATTTCCTGGTTTATCCGGAAGCCGTGAAGGACGACGCGCGCGTCGCCGCCTTTCGCGAATGGCTTATCGAGGAAGCGGCGAAGACGCCGACATGATGGCGCCCTAGCCGGCCGGCGCGCCGAACCACCCGATCACCGCGCCGATGAGCAGCAGCACGCCCAGCCAGTGGCCGGCATCGATCAGCGTCAGGTCCCAGCCGAAACCTTCATAGCGATGGTTGACCGACAGCGTGGTGGCGACGAAGCCCAGCCAGAGCACGAAGGCGAAGATCAGCCCGGCGATGAGGCTCGGCTCGCCGCCGGTCATCGCGCCGACGACCAGGCTCAGCACGAATGCCATGACCAGCTCGGCGATGAAGGAGATGATGAAAGGCAGCGGCGATCGTTTCATCGTCGCCGGATCGAGCTTGGCCGCCTTGAGCCACGGCTTGCTGAGCGTCGTGTACCAGGCAGCGCCGAACAGCCACGCCACCACGGCGGCAACGACCACCGCCAGCCAGTTCACCGCTGAGAAATCCATGCGTCCCCCCTCCCGATGCATGTCGTTCCAACATGCACCCTCTTTGAATCGCGGCGATGGAACGCCTGTTCGGCGCTGCCGTCAAGCAAGGCGCCAGACGGTCGTGCGCTTGACCTCGGCATCCTCCAGCACGCGCGTCACGGGCACCTGGTAGACGGCCAGCGACCGCAGGCCGTCCTTGGGCAGATAGGCGCGGCCGGGATCGCCGACGAGGATGTCGGCGCCGCGCGCCGTCAGTGCCTGGAACCAGGGCAGCAGCCTGTCGGCGAAGGACCTGTCGTAGAAGACGTCGCCGGCCAGCACGACATCCCAGCCCATGTCGGCGCCGACGCAGTCCTGGCCGAGGAATTCCGCCTCGGCCAGGTTGGCCTCGAGGTTGAGGGCGATCGCCGTCTCGCAGAACGGATCGATGTCGGCGGCGGTCACCGCCGCGGCGCCCGCCTTGGCGGCGGCGATGGCGACCAGGCCGGAGCCGGAGGCGAAGTCGAGCACCCGCTTGCCGCGAACGGTTTCGGGATGGTCGAGCACGTAGCGGGCAAGGCCCTGGCCGCCAGCCCAGGCGAACGCCCAGAACGGCGGCGGCAGGCCGATCGCCGCCAGTTCCTCTTCCGTGCGCAGCCAAAGGTCATGCGCCTCGTCGGCGAGATGCAGGAGCACTTCCGGCACATGCGGCGGCGCCATCAGCGCCGTGTTGTCGAGAAAGAACTTCTTCGCGCTTTTCGGCGTCAGCCGGGTCACGGCGCCGGCGAGAGATCGGCCATGCGGCAGACCTCTTTCCATTCGGCCGGCGTCACCGGCTGCACGGAAAGCCGGCCGAGCCGCACCAGCGCCATGTCGGCGAGCTTGGGATTGGCCTTGACCTGCTCCAGCGTCACCGGGGCGGGCACGTCCTTGAAGGCGCGGATGTCGACGCATTCCCAGCGCGGATCGTCGCTCGTGGTGTCGGGATGGGCGAGCGCGCAGACCTCGGCGATGCCGACGATGTTGAGCCCTTCATTGGAATGGTAGAAGAAGCCGAGATCGCCGATCTGCATCGCCTTCATGTTGTTGCGCGCCGCATAGTTGCGCACGCCGTCCCATTGCGTGCCGGCCTTGCCCTTGGCCTTGAGCGCCTCGAAGGAGAAGACCGAGGGTTCGGACTTGAACAGCCAGTAGTTCATCTCAGTTGTCCCCTTGCCATTGTCGGTTGGCTACAATGAAGCGTTCGCGCTCCCACTACCCTTACCCTTTCCCCGTTCTCGCGAGGAGAGGCGCGCGCCAAGCGATCGATCAAGCACCGGCGGGCTTCTGGAAGACCCAGTTCCACGGGCGGATTTCGACGCTTTCGAACAGGCCGGCCTTGGCATAGGGATCGCTGGCCGCCAGGGCTTGCGCCGCCGTCATATCCGCTGCCTCGATCATGACCAGACTGCCGTCGGGCTTGCCGTCAGCGTCGAGGAAGGGCCCGGCAAAGGCAAGTTTTCCTTCGCTGATCAGGCCTTCCAGGAACGCCGCATGCGCCGGCCGCGTGTCGACCCGTAACTGCAGCTTGCCGGGCTTGTCCTTGCAAATCAGCGCAAACAGCATGGTCTAAAACTCCGATGGTTCAGATGTCGGTTTCGGTCTTGAGCGGCCGCGTCATCAGCGCCGTCACGGCCTGGCCGATGGTCACGGTGCCGTCGAGGATGGCGGCGACAGCGGTGATGATCGGGGCGTCGATGCCGCGCTCGGCGGCGAGGCGGGCGGCGATCGCTGCCGCC
>NZ_RZOS01001209.1:0-596 GCF_004022605.1 Mesorhizobium sp. M4B.F.Ca.ET.089.01.1.1 | reverse complement strand
CCGGGCTCGCCCCGCCGGCGCTGATCGTCGTCGGCGGCATCGTCGCCATGCGCGCGGCACTGGCGGGCGAACCATGACGGCGCGCGCCATCATCATCGGCGCGCCGCGCTCCGGTTCGGGCAAGACCAGCGTCACCATCGGCATCCTGCGCGCGCTCGCCCGGCGCGGCCTGAAGGTGCGCGGCGCCAAGTCCGGGCCTGACTACATCGACCCGGGCTTCCACACCGCCGCCACCGGCCTCTCCGGCGTCAACCTCGACAGCTGGGCAATGCCGCCTTCCCTGCTCAATGCGCTGGCCAGGCAAGCGGCCGACGATGCCGACTTCGTCGTCCTCGAAAGCGCCATGGGCCTGTTCGACGGCATTCCCGCCCCAGAAGGCCGCACGGGTTCGGCCGCCGACCTTGCGCGGCTCTACGGCCTGCCGGTGCTGCTCGTGCTCGACGTATCGGGCCAATCGACAACTGCTGCCGCCGTTGCCAAGGGTTTTGCAACCTACGACCCGGACGTGCGCATGGCCGGCGTCGTCCTTAACCGGCTCGGCAGTGAGCGCCACCGGCGGCTGTCCGGCGATGCCATCGAGGCGATCGGCCTGCCGG
>NZ_RZOS01001208.1:0-597 GCF_004022605.1 Mesorhizobium sp. M4B.F.Ca.ET.089.01.1.1 | reverse complement strand
GGCCATAAATTTCGAAAGGCTCTCCGACGGTGGGTGCGGTGATCGGCGGCAACGGCGTGCGAAAGGGCGGGCCTGACCCATCCAGTATACTCGCCAGGGCTCAGGAACGACGGCTTCGCGCCTCAGGCCGGTCGCAAGAGATCAGTTTGCGACTTCCCGAAAGCAGACCTTCGTCCCTAAACTGCGAGGTATGCGCGGCGCCATCTATGGAAAGCGCTGCAACTCGGTCAGGCAGATGCTAGCTTCCAACTTGTATTTTCCGCCTATGGGTTTCAAAGTCGGCAAATAGCTTAGGGAGGAATTCAACATGATAAAAAGGGCAATTCTCGGCGCCGGAATCCTTGCCACTGGCATGTGGAGCGCGTCGTCATCGGCGTCCGCTGAAAACCTGACCATGTATTGCGGCGTCGACGAGGTCTGGTGTCAGCAGACGGCGCGGGCCTTCGAGGAAAAGACCGGTATCACCGTCGACATGACCCGCAAGAGCGCTGGCGAAATCTATGCCCAGCTGCGCGCCGAGGCCGCCAATCCCAAGGGTGACATCTGGTGGGGCGGCACCGGTGACCCGCACCTACAGGCGGCCGAGGAGGGTCTGAC
>NZ_RZOS01001207.1:0-597 GCF_004022605.1 Mesorhizobium sp. M4B.F.Ca.ET.089.01.1.1 | reverse complement strand
CAACGCATCCGGGACTAAGCCCGCTGGCGACTTCGTGAGCCATGTTGGAATTCCTGAACGCAAAGGCCGTTAGCCCGACACGCAAAAGCCGATAGGCAAGCAGTTCTGCCGTTATACCGGACATTCCGGCGCCGTAGAGGTCGATCCGTCTGCTTGCCGCAAGCGCGGCGGCGACCTTCGCGAGAGTTTCGGAATCGGCATTGTTGTGTGCGATGCTGAGGTTTTGCGCCATGGTGTCGTGCAAGGATTGCAGAGCGCTATCCGCAGTTCCAGCAGCAGTAGGAGGCAGTCCCGGGCGGCCAATCTCGGCCGCCAATGCCAGCTTGAAGTCGCGGAAGCCGGAAAAGCCTATCTGCCGGCAAAGCCGCAATATGCTCGCTTCACCACTGGCCGCGAATTCACCTAGCTCCGCGACCGATTGGTGCAGCACCTTTTCCGGGTTTTCCAGAATGTATTTGGCAATGCGAGCGAGCGCATTGGGCAATCGATCGATGTCGTCCTGCAGGCGAGCCAAGATGCTCTCGTGCGATGCCGCTTTCATTGCAGGTGAGTTGACGCTCATTTCCACAATCCTCACCCCTTATGAATGAAGGAAAG
>NZ_RZOS01001206.1:0-598 GCF_004022605.1 Mesorhizobium sp. M4B.F.Ca.ET.089.01.1.1 | reverse complement strand
ATGCTGATCCCGCCAGCCGCGACGCGTGTTCTGAGCTATCAGACCCATCTGGACTGATATGATCGCGGAACCAATTTTGGGGGCATCCCATGGAACTCGGCTTCATCGGCACAGGCGCGCTCACGGCCGCTATCGTCACCGGGCTCAAGTCCCTCGCGGAACCCTGTTTCCGTTCTGCTTTCGCCCCGGAACGAAGACATCGCCGCGAGCCTTGCCTCCCGCTACCCGGATGTTCGCATCGCCAGCGACAATCAGGCCGTTCTCGACAATAGCGAAACGGTCATGCTCGCGGTCCGCCCGCAAATCGCGCACGACGTGCTGTCGGCGTTGCGCTTCCGGCGCGACCATCGCCTGATCAGCCTGATCGCCACTTTGTCCCTCAAGGACATAGAGAGCTTGACCGCGCCAGCCGGGCACGTGACGAAGGCGCTTCCCATGCCGATGATCGCGCACCGGCTGGGGGCGACGATCATCTGTCCGCCCGATCAAGGCGCCGGCGCATTGTTCGGCAGGCTGGGGAAGGTGATCGAGGTCGCGGATGCCGGCGAGTTCGACGCCTTGAGCGTCGCGACCGCAACCTACGCCAGCTATTTCAAAT
>NZ_RZOS01001205.1:0-598 GCF_004022605.1 Mesorhizobium sp. M4B.F.Ca.ET.089.01.1.1 | reverse complement strand
GGCCGCAGAGCGGGCGAAGCAGGACGAAATTGACCGTGCGGTCGAACTCTCGATGTCCCGCATGAACCAGCAGCTTCAGGCCCAGCGCATGGGTGTGAAGACCCAAGGAGCGATCCGGTCTCAGGATGTCGGGGTTGTGCCACCCATGGCAGAGGTCGAGAAGACCACGGTCAAGGTTCTTGGCGGTATCGAGGTCAGCTTTAGTCAAGCGAAGGACATGGCCGAGACGGGGCAGATTACGCAGGCCGAGTTCAACAAGGCCGTGGTCGATGGTCTGGCTGTTCGGGGCTACGCAGCACCGAAGTCTTTCGCCTGACCACGGAGGCCGAGAGTGACGAGGGGGCTTCGGCCCCTGAGTTGCCTGCCGTGGACGACAAGACCGAAGAGGAGGAACAGACCGACGACGAGAAGGAAGACAAGCAGCATGCCGAGTTTGTGCGCATGGCGGACCAGAGCCTTGACCGCTTCAGGGACACTCATAGCGAACCCCAGCAGCAATTCATTGTGGACGCCTTCGTGGAGACGGGAGAGATACCAACCGGGGAAGCCTTCGGGATCGAGGAGGTGGAAGCGGCTGTGGTCGAGACTGCATTCACTC
>NZ_RZOS01001204.1:0-599 GCF_004022605.1 Mesorhizobium sp. M4B.F.Ca.ET.089.01.1.1 | reverse complement strand
TGGGGCCCCATCCGTAGTTCTCACTGTAGCCGTAGCTTATCGCGCCTCCTCTCCACGGTTCAAACTCGGTGAGAAAGTGCGAATTGGCTGGGACGCGCGGGATGGACGCCTTCTTTCTGTGAAGGCGAACGGCCCGAGACAAGGTGTACCCGACCATCTCGAAGCTGAGGCGGCTTCGTTGCAGGTGACCTCGGCCGCAGATCGCATCCGATATGGTCTTCATAAGGGAGAGAGCTCATGAGGTGCTACAGCAACTCCAGTCGGCCGACGCGACGTCAGGCCCTAATAGGACTCAGCGGAGCGGCGCTGGTGCTTGGCGCCCCAAGCATTTTGCGAGCGCAAGAGTCGACCCTGGTGGTCGTTTCCGGTGGCGGATCGTATGAGGAGGCGTTCCGCAAAGCCGTAGTTGATCCCTTCCAGAGTGAGACAGGCATCAAGGTGACTTATGTGTCTCCGGCTGACGCGGCGAAGCTTAAGGCGCAAGTCGATAGCAGCAATGTGCAATGGGATGTGGTGGAGATATCCGGCCCTGCGTTTAGATCAGATGCAGACAAGTATGTCGAAGAAATCGATTATGCGGCATTCGATAAGGAAACGCT
>NZ_RZOS01001203.1:0-600 GCF_004022605.1 Mesorhizobium sp. M4B.F.Ca.ET.089.01.1.1 | reverse complement strand
GACAACCGTGGAAGGCCCCTTTGCCCACAACCGCCTCTTTACCGGCATGCTGGCGGCGGCGACCGCGCGCACCGTCATCGCCTCCGAGGCCGTCACCGGCACCAGCATCGGCGCAGCACTTCTGGCATCCAAAGAGACGCCCGCGCACAGCAAGGTCGAGACAATAGAACCGCAAACTGATCCCATCTGGGCGGCCTATTTCAGCGCATGGCGCGGGGAATCCAACTGAAAGCCACTGGCTTGCGAAAATAGATCTATGCCATACTTAATGGACAAATACGATTCACATTCCGAACCCCCATCCCCGTAGCTAATACCCATTCCAACATAATTTCCACAATTGTTGGCTTTTTCAAAAACGCAAGCAGACGACCCTGATAAAAATGCCATTGCAGCAAACAAGATGGAATTAACCCTGCCAACGTCCCCAACTAGTCTCATCTAGGCATCCAACTGGATTCAAAATTTCTGGGTTGAGGTTACGTTCCGCTCCGATCGCAAGTCAATTTAGCTATAGAATCCGCTTGCCGAAGGCCGACATGACGAAGCTGACGGCATCGGTGGCGATCCTGGGTTCGAGATCGGCGGTGAAGCCAGAGA
>NZ_RZOS01001202.1:0-600 GCF_004022605.1 Mesorhizobium sp. M4B.F.Ca.ET.089.01.1.1 | reverse complement strand
AACCTGATCCAGTCAATCCTCCACGTCCACCTGATCCCGCCGTGTCCGCATGGGAAGCACATCGCGTGCCGTCGCCACCCGCGCGCAAGCTTGCAATGATCATCTGGCACATGCTGAGCAAAAATGCCGACTATATCTGGGCCCGGCCTGCCTTGCTCGCCCGCAAGTTCAGATCGGTCGAATGCGCGCCGGCCTCCCGACCAGCCATGCCAGGCGCGGCTCCGCGTTCGACTACAACATCCCGGCCAAGCTGGCCGAAGAACGATCCCGAGTCGAAAAGGCAGAAGCTGCCTATGCAGCAGAGACCGCCCGATGGCGAACGAGGCCCGAAAGGCGGAAGGCTGTGAAAAAAGCCGCCGAATGAGAAGAAGGGGCTATTCTACAACATCCGTCTGCATCGGCCTGCCTGGCGCGATGTAGTGCCATTCGATCCCGTGGATCCTTCGACCAGGCGAGGATGGCGTTCGAAGTGAACTCTGTGCCGTGGTCGGAAACGATCATGCCCGGCTTGCCGCGGTGCGCGATCAGTTCCGTCAGTTCACAGGCAACCCGACGGCCGGAAATCGAGGTGTCCGGGATCGCGGCCAGGCATTCGCGAGT
>NZ_RZOS01001201.1:0-601 GCF_004022605.1 Mesorhizobium sp. M4B.F.Ca.ET.089.01.1.1 | reverse complement strand
TTGGACGAGCGCTTCTTTGAGTGGCAGATAGTTGACGAAAGCAAGAGCGTTTGCGTATTGCACCCCGACCATCACCTTGCCGAAAAAAACATCATCACTGTGGATGACATCGTAGATCAGCCCCTTATCGCTCTAGAGAGAGAATACACTTCTACCAAGCTGGGTTTTTCGTACGGGCGGGGACCTTTAAGGCCGAAGATCCATTCGGACATAATAGGCTTAGACGCCTCTTTTATAGCCTATGGTTTGGGTGTCGCAGTCGACAACGAATTTATTGCGCAGCAATATCAGATCTTCAATTTGAAGATCGTTCCTTTTCAGCCGGCAGCGAGATACCATTACGTGGTATTTTGGCGCCGAGGCAGTGATAAGTTTTCACACGAGTCCGCGATTGTGGAAACATTCGTTGAGGTGATAAAACGTGAACAATCGTTGAGACACGAACCGGCGAATAAACGGCGGAGCCGCAAGCGTTTCGCGCTAGCAGGCTCTTGAGAACCCGGTAAATAAGCTTATCGGTCGCCCCGGTTATCCGGGCCAGGCCGGGTCGGCGGATTATAGGCGGCAACCAGTTAGCGCTTCAACACCTTGCCGCTCAGGT
>NZ_RZOS01001200.1:0-601 GCF_004022605.1 Mesorhizobium sp. M4B.F.Ca.ET.089.01.1.1 | reverse complement strand
TCGATGGTGAAGCCATCATTTCGGATCACCGGGACGAATGACAGGCAGCTGATCAAGTCCCTCGTGACGATGGACAACGACATCCGATCCGTCCAACATGACGACATCGTATGATGGCGCAGCCGCCACAAATATGGGCTTGCCATATTGTTCCCAGTCCAGAACGATATGCTGCGCCGTGCCACGGCTGGCAGTAAACGATATGCCCGACAAACTGCCTGCTGCAGCAACATGCC
Organism: Mesorhizobium sp. M4B.F.Ca.ET.089.01.1.1; assembly: GCF_004022605.1. Taxonomy (NCBI): domain Bacteria; kingdom Pseudomonadati; phylum Pseudomonadota; class Alphaproteobacteria; order Hyphomicrobiales; family Phyllobacteriaceae; genus Mesorhizobium; species Mesorhizobium sp. M4B.F.Ca.ET.089.01.1.1. The sequence continues at coordinate 365 of NZ_RZOS01001200.1, read as the reverse complement.
GGTGACCAAAGAGCATGTGGCGGACCGATGCGTTTTTCCGAAGGATGGAAAGGAGCCGATCGGACTCCTTCATATCGCTCGTCTTAAAACAAGGCACATGCAAATCCGCCGGCGTATGGTGCATAGCAACCACGACTGGTCGGCCGGCGGCACGGAAAAGCTGGTCCTGCAGCCATTCAAACCGGCCACCGTCAAGACAACCGAAATGGCTGATGTCGTCCTTTGTGTCGAGCAAGACGACGAGCCAGTCGTGCAAGTCGACAGCCGCCTGAACGAATCCTTCCCCGCCGAATACGCCTCGAAATGCGCCGCGGTCATCGTGGTTGCCGATCGTCAAATGGACCGGGAGCCGGACCTCCGACAAG
>NZ_RZOS01000011.1:5000-39581 GCF_004022605.1 Mesorhizobium sp. M4B.F.Ca.ET.089.01.1.1 | reverse complement strand
CCCTTGAGGCCGACATGGAGTTCGCTGATCTCGCCCTCGGCCAAGGTGACGATGGCAACGCCGGCGAACTTCAGATGCTTGAAGAGGGTCGCGACATCGGCCTGGTCGCGGCTGATGCGATCGAGCGCCTCGGCCAGCACCACCTCGAAGCGGCCGCGCTGGGCGTCGCGTACCAAATGCTGGATGCCCGGCCGCAGCACAGTGCTGGCGCCGGAGATCGCCGCATCCTCAAAGGTTCCCGCCACGCTCCAGCCCTCCCGCGCCGCCTGCTCGCGGCACAGCCTCAACTGGTCCTCGATTGACGCATCCCGCTGGCTGTCCGAGGAATACCGGGCATAGAGTGCAACACGGGTCATGGCGGCAGATCCTCTCTCTTGTTCCCAAGGGACTTACAATCCGGCTCCCCGCCCTCTCCCTTTTGGCAGCCCGGCCGATTGTCGTTGGCCGCCAGCCCTGCATCGAATGCTTCCCACGCCAGCTGCCGGCCGATCAGCCGGGCGATATCCAGCACGACCCGATCCAGCCTGGCCGCCGCAACGTGTTCAGGTCGATCCTCGGGGCTAGTGAGGTCGACGTTGTCATTCGCCGGACCTAAGGCCTGCGGCCCAGTGCTGGTTTCCTCTCCCATCGCGGTCGCTCTCCCATTGCTGGATCGACCCGCCATCAGAAGCCTCCGGACTGCGAAGGAAAGCGCGAAGTTCATGTCGTAGGGCCATGGCGTGCAATGACTTGCGCGGTGCGGTTTCGTCTCCCAGCTAATTCCCAAAGAGAGGCGATAGCGCTCAGTTAAAGGGACACCGGTTGGCAGGGGCTATCGTGTGGCAGGGGCTATAGTGCCTTCCAACTGGTTTCGGTGAGAGCACTTGCAGACACTCGAACACCTAAACCAGGGGGCTTCCCTATGTCATCTCGGCAATTGCCGCCAGAGCACACCCACGTGATCGCCGTCACGGCGAAATCTCCGATACGCTGGTGCTTCCTCTTCACTCTTGATGACTTCCTTGCTCGCATGAAGCTACAATGGTTGTCGGATCAATGTGATGGTAGCGGGCAAGGTCATCGAGCACCGACCGAACATGACGCCAGGGAAAATCGCCTGAATCCTCCCAATGTTCACCGTAGCGCAGGATAACCAAGAGCTTAGCCAATACACCTTCAACGGAGCACGCCGGAGTCAGCGGCAGGTCATCCAAAAGCGCCTGTTCCGCCGCTTCCGATCTCTGTATTAGTTCGTCAGTTCTCGAAAACCCGGTCTCGGCATCAGTAGCGTCCCAGCGCGCCTGATGTGCGGCCAGCTCCGAATACGCTCTGACCCATGCCACTTCGTTTTCGGAAGAATAGAGTTCGTCAAGACTCTCGACGGAATGGACCGTCTTTTCCCCGCCGCCGGGAAGCTGCATCTTAGCACAGGGAAAGCCTATCGCTTTGACGAGATATGTCTCCAACTGCTGCTGTAGCCGGCATAGCACCAAGGTCGAGCGGTGAACCTCGTGCCAGCTCTCACACAACCGAAGAGCTGGATCGTCCTGCCGACCCTTGATCGAAATGTTCTCTCGCGCCCGAGCGCCAAATGGCCATAGTCCAGCCACCGCAACAATCTGCGTCATCAGCAGCCGCCGAGTGACGAAAGACAAAGGCGTGGTATTGTCGGAATCAGCCATGATCCGAGCTCCTAACAGCTTGGGTTGTGGTCAGGCCGGATCGGTGTTGCGTCACCGTTCCGGCCGATTAGTGCACTCATGAATACAGTTAGAGCAGCATATGAGCAACAAAAATCACCATATTATGGTGATATTATGACGCCGGTCCAGTGTCGGATGGCCCGGGCCGCGCTGGATTGGGGTGTCCTCGATCTTGCTAGAGAAGCGGGTGTTTCAACACAGACGATTGTGCGCCTAGAACGAGGCGAGGCGCTTAAACAGCCTACGCTCGATCGAATACGCGAGGCCTTCGAAGATGCCGGAGTGGAATTCATTCCGGAGAACGGCGGCGGCCTCGGTGTGCGCTTGGCCAAGCGACCCTAACGACACCCCAATCACGCGTGCATTGTTTCGAACTTAGCTAAGTTCGAAGGCATCCTTGGTCGCTTTGCTGACTTTCAGTCCAAAATGGGGCCGGAAGCGGCATGGCCGCTTTCCGGGTTCGCGACGAAGATATAGACGTTCAACCTGCCGGGTCGGCGTCGTGAGCCCAAACGGTCATTTGTTTCCGCTCACGCCCAATGGCAGCTGATGTGGCTCCATTCCAACCACTGTCGAGGCTGGGTCCTAATGTCGTTCCGAGCCAATTTCTGGTGGGTTTGATCTGGAGCAAGTCGCTTCATACCAGCGCGCGCTACCTTTTCGTCTGACTTTGTCTCAGCGGAGGAGCCCAATCTGGACTGAGCCTGCCATGAAGTCTCTTCGCGTCGTTGTTCGCCACTATGGCGGACCTGAAGTTCTGGAGATCGTGGAGGAAGACGCGCCCCATCCGGCGTCAGGTGAGCTGCGGGTGCGAACAATCGCCGCCGGCGTCTCCTTCGCAGAGCTATTGATGCGAGAGGGGATTCATCCGGAAAAGACGATCCTGCCATTCACGCCAGGATGGGACATTGTAGGCATGGTGGACGAGGCCGGAGAGGGAGCGTCCCATGCAATGGTTGGTAAAATGGTTGCGGCGCTGCCCATTCATGGTGGCTACGCCCAGTTCATCTGCCTGCCGGAAGATGAGCTCACTCCGGTTCCAACTGGTCTAGATCCCGCCGAGGCAGTTAGCCTCGTGCTGAACTACGTTACGGCCTATCAGATGATGCATCGCCTTGGGCATGCCTCACCGGGACAGCGGGTTCTTATTCATGGCGCGGCCGGCGGAGTGGGCACCGCTCTGCTGCAACTTGGCCGCCTCGCAGGTCTGGAGATGTATGGGACTGCATCTCTTCCAGCTCATCAGATCGTATCCGATCTCGGGGCCACGCCGATCGACTACAAGGGGGCCGACTTCGTCAAGGAGATCCATCGCCTGACAAACGACGGCGTGGACGTCGTCTTCGACGGGGTGGGCGAAGCCAATGTCTGGCGTTCGTTTCGGACTCTGAGGCCTGGTGGCCGCGTCATAGCCTATGGCTTCACTTCATTTCTGCAGAGAGGCCAATTGGCAGGCGGCTTACGTTATCGTCTTCGCGGGATATTACGACCTGCGTGGTATGCGGTCCGCGCTTTCGTTTCACCAGGTCGACGACGCATACTCCCCTACAGCATACAATATTTGAAACGGTGGAAGCTCGCTTGGTTCCGCGAAGATCTCGGCGCCTTACTCGAGCTGCTTCGCGACGGGAAGATCAAGCCGATGGTGGCCGAGCAGATGCCATTGACCGAGGCTCGTCGCGCCCAAGAGCTGCTCGGTCAGGGGGGCGTCAAAGGCAAGCTCGTGCTGATCTGCAATTCGCTGGCCTCCCGACAAGGATTGCCGAGCTAGAGCAGAGCCTTTGAAACGTGAAGGGCCGCCTCCGGCGCCGGCCCTTCACGTTTCAACGACTGCTTCGCGGCGCAATCACCACATCCGGATAGTCGCAGACGATGTTTGTTTTCAGGAAGCAGCGAAGCTGACCCAGCGACAGACATGCGGCGCATTGCTGATCGACAGCAAGGGGCCGTCTGCGGCCGGTCCGCTATCGAGCAGCGTTTTGCCGACGCCGCCATTCCCTCGCGATCCATCCAATAGGCTTTTGCTGCAGGGAGCCGTTGGTCCCCAACTCAGCGGCCGAAAAGCATCCCTTTCAAAATTCCATCGCGAAACAAGACCGAGTGGATCAGCGCGGCCAGAATATGCAGGCCGACGAGTGTGGCGAGTATCCAGAATAGAGTGTCATGGATCGCGATGAAGTCCCTGGCGGTCAGACCCGGGACGTTCGGCGCACGCGGCACCGGTAGGAATCCGAAAAGGCGAGCCGGGGGCATCAGGGGCATAGGGCGGTAGGCAAGCCAGCCCGTTATCACGACGGAAAGAATGAGCCCGTACAAGCAGGCATGAACCGAAGCGCCCGCCGATCGCACAAGCCAATGCGCTTGCCGGACCGGAGCGTTGGTGACGGCACGAACGACCAGCCGCAGGACGAGGATGCAGAATACCGTCACGCCGATGGAAATGTGTGTAGGAAGCCAGGTCATCGCGATCACGCCCGCCCCTTTCATGGGGCCGAGGGCGACGACAGCCTGCAGGGCGAGTGCGACTACCATGAGCCAGTGGAGCAACCTGATGGCGGGATGCCAGCGCGCAATTGGGCTCTCCAGGGTCATTGCGACGGGTAAACTCCTGCCGCCCGGACTGGAGGTTGACGCTTGATGTCCTTCATCGCCTCCAAGCTCATAGAGATTTTTCTCCTTCCGTCCAACCTGATCGCCATTCTTGGCGTCATCGGATTGGCAGCGGCTGTGTTCGGAAGGCGCAAGCTCAGCCGAAGGTGTCTCATCGCCTCGGCGCTGCTGCTGGCGATTTGCGGCTGGAGCCCTTTAGGGATGGCCGCATTGATGGCATTGCAAAATCGCTTTCCAAAACCTGTCATCGACGGGCCTCTGACCGGCATCGTCCTGCTGGGTGGGGCGGTCGACACCCATGTCAGCGTCGATCGCCAAACTCTGGCGATGAATGAGGCGGGAGAACGGCTGACGGAAGCCGTCGATCTCAGCAGGCGATATCCGGACGCTCGCATATTCCTCTCAGGCGGCTCCAATCATATCATCAGCCACAACCAGACCACGGAATCGCAGGTTGCCCGGGATATTCTCGTGATGCTCGGCGTGCCGGCCCAGCGCATCGAAACGGAAGAACGATCACGCACGACCTGTGAGAACGCAATCGAGAGCAAGGCGGCCATCCAGCCGAAACCTGGAGAACTCTGGCTGTTGGTGACGTCGGCGAGCCACATGCCTCGAGCCATGGCTTGTTTCCGCGCCGTCGGGTTTTCAGTTGCCGCCTACCCGGTGGACTATCGGACGCGGGGCAAGGCGGAGCTCTGGCGGCCGACGGGGACCGCCGCAGCCGGCCTCTCAGCCGCTGACCTCGCCGCGCACGAATGGCTCGGTCTGCTGACCTATTGGTCTTCAGCAAAAACCACCGAACTCTTTCCAAAGCCTTGAACCCTTTGATCTGGAACAAATTCCGGCCCACGTCTCTGGGATATGATTTATTCCAAGATGGTCTTCGTCGTGGCTTGGAAGGGTTTGATTGTGGATCGGAAAGGCATCCGACCAAGGCTGGGCCTTTCAATGAAGTGCTCGGCAGGATTCGACGGTTCGCGTTGGCTCGCCGTCTGCCTCGCCTTGCTGATGGCGTTTACCACCATCCTTTCCAGCCATGCCAATTTGACCGCGGCTCCGCTTGGCGTCCAGTGGGCCGCAGAGCATAATCATGACTCCGCAGCGATCCGACATGATGGTCACGCCCCGTGCAAGGATTTCGGCCATGCGCGCCAGCAAGGAACATGCGGCATCTCGGCTTCAAACTGCTCATTCTGCGTCCCGGTTGACGTCCATCTCTTCGTCGCGATTTCGGGAAGCCACCCTGTCGCGACAGCGCCGCCTTTCGTATCCTCTCCAAGTGACGTGCCTATAAGGCTGCGCCCTCCAAACCTCGTCGTGACCGCCTGAGCGCACGCGCCCTCGCGTTCGTGCGCTTCGCCGCCGGTCAATCCGGCCCTCGAGTCACGAACATGAGAGCTTTGCAATGCAATCCATATCCCGTCGCCAGTTCCTGGCATCCACGGTGGCTGCCGGCGCCGCGGGCGTCGTCCTGCCGCTTATCAATCCCCGCGCTGTACATGCGGCCGCCCCAAGCATCATTCGCGCAGATACCCGCGTCATCGAGGTGGCCGGCCGTGCCGCCAATGTCTTCGGTCTCGTGCAGCCCGACGGCACCCATGGGCTTGTCATCTCAGCCGCCAATGACTTTGAGGTTCGGCTTGAAAACGCGCTCGCCGCGCCAACCTTGATCCATTGGCACGGCCTGACGCCGCCGTTCGGACAGGACGGCGTGCCGGACCTGCCACAACCGTTGCTCAAGCCGGGCCAATCCTATGACTACAGCTTTCCCGTCGCGACGCCGGGCACGCACTGGATGCATGCGCATACCCTGCAGGAACAGCAGCTGCTTGCCGCGCCGCTGATCATCAGCGATCCGGCCGAGAAAGGTGCTGACGAGCAGCCCGTGGTGGTGCTGTTCCACGACTTCAGTTTCAAGACTCCCGAAGAATTGCTGACCGGGCTGACCGGATCAGCGCCCGCAGCGGGAAACGGCGGCATGGCCGGACACTCCATGTCAGGCATGGATATGCAAGGCATGTCGGGCGGGCAAGGCATGGTCATGCCGATGGACGTCAACGACATCCAGTACGACGCCTACCTGGCGAACGACCGCACGCTGGACGACCCGCAAGTGTTCGCAGTCGAGCGGAACGGCAAGGTCCGGTTGCGCCTCATCAACGGCGCGACTGCCACGGCGTTCTGGATCGACACCGGGTCAATCGACGGCGAGGTAATCGCCGTTGACGGGAATCCTGTGGCGCCCATGCGCGGTCACCGCTTCCCGCTCGCCATGGGCCAGCGCATCGACATTCGGCTGCGCATTCCGGACGAGGCTGGCGCATGGCCGATCCTGGCTCTGCGCGAGGGCGGTGTCGAGCGCACCGGTTTCGTATTGGCGACCAGGGGCGGCGCGGTACAGCGCATTGCGCCTGTTGGCGACCAGGCGACGGCCGCGCTGGATCTAACATTCGAGTCCAGCCTCGTCGCCGCCAAGCCCCTGGCGGTGACGCCCGCGGATCGGAATCAGCCCATCGAAATCGGCGGCACGATGCAGGGTTATTCCTGGACGCTCAACGGCAAGACATGGGGCAACCATCAGCCGATTCCGGTGCGGAAGGGGGAGCGCATCGAACTGACGCTGCGCAACGCCAGCATGATGGGCCATCCCATGCATCTGCACGGCCATCATTTCCAGGTTGTCGCCATCGACGGCCGCCGCTTTCCGGGAGCTGTCCGCGACACCGTCTGGCTGCCGTCGATGCGCGAGGTGACGGTGGCGTTCGACGCCGCCAACCCAGGGACATGGGCGTTCCACTGCCATCACCTCTATCACATGGCGACCGGCATGATGACGGTCGTCGACTACGCCGCATAACCGATTTCAAGGACAGGACCATGAGACAGAATCATATGAATACCCTCTTCAGGACCCTGGCTATCGGGGTGATTCTCACATTGTCGGCGCCCGCTCTCGCGAACGATGCCCATCATCCAGCCGGCAGCGGAGACGCCTCGCCGCCCCCCGCCGCGACGGAGAAAGCGGAGGATGCAGGCACTGGCTCGGGGATGCGCATGATGATGGGCAGTTCGATGACCAACAACATGATGTCGAACGGCATGATGAAGATGATGATGGCCATGATGGTGGGCGGCGACACCCCCATGGGGCAGTTGATGGCGCCCGAGCATATCGAGGGGCGGATCGCGTTCCTCTCGACCGAACTCAAGCTCACCAATGCCCAGCAGCCGTTGTGGGACGCCGTCGCCGAGGCGTTGCGGGCAAACGCTCGTTCGGCCAAGGACGTGATGGCGAAGATGCCGGCCGGCATGATGGGCGGTGATTCCGCCACCGGAACGCCAATGAAGCGGATCGAGCTTCAAGAGCGAATGCTGTCCACGCGGCTCGAAGGACTGCGGCGGCTCAAGATCGCACTGGAGCCCTTCTACGCATCGCTGGATGATGCCCAGAAGGCGGTGGCCGACAAGCTGCTCATGCCTGCGCCCATGGGCATGATGTGACACTCGAAGGGGCCGTTGCGTTACGCCGCAACGGCCCCTTCGATCAACGCGAGATCTCCAGGTTAGACCATGAAGGCGAAGCGGAGCATCACCACGGAAGAACTACTGCTGTTGCAGCGCGAAACCTTCGACTACTTCCTAGCCGAGGTGAATCCTGCCAATGGCCTCATCCGCGACAAGACCGCCGCCGATTGGCCGGCCAGCATCGCCGCGACGGGTCTCGCTCTTGCCTGTTATCCTGTCGCTGTCGAGCGCGGGTTTATGACACGCGAGGGAGCCGTGGCAAGAACGCTGGCCACGCTGCGATTCTTCTGGGCAAGCCCCCAAGGATCCGACCCGGACGCAACAGGACATCGTGGCTTCTACTACCATTTCCTCGATATGGAGACGGGGCGGCGCGCCTGGGAATGTGAACTTTCGACGATTGATAGCGCGCTCCTGTTGGCGGGCGCTTTGACGGCGGCTGCCTATCTCGGCCAAGAGACCGCCGACGAGCAGGAAATCCGCACGCTTGCCGATGCGCTTTATCGCCGTGCCGATTGGCAATGGGCGCAGAACCAGGGTTCGACGGTGACGCATGGCTGGACCCCGGAAAACGGGTTCATCAAATACCGCTGGGAGGGCTACGACGAGGCCCTCCTGCTCTACGTTCTGGCGCTTGGCTCGCCGACCTTTCCGCTTGCCGAGGGCAGCTACCCCGCCTGGACGTCGACTTATCGATGGGAGAGCTGCTACGGCTACGAGTACCTCTACGCCGGGCCGTTGTTCACGCATCAGCTCTCGCATGTCTGGATCGACTTTCGCCGGATACAAGACGCGTTCATGCGCGAGAAGGGCATCGATTATTTCGAGAACAGCCGGCGGGCGACCTACCTCCAGCAATGCTATGCCATCATGAACCCGCGGAAGTTCGACGGTTACCGAGAGTGTTGCTGGGGCATCACCGCAAGCGAAGGACCCGGTCCGGCCACGTTCAAGTTGAATGGTATCCAGCGGGAGTTCTACGACTATGTCGGCCGCGGGGTTCCCTATGGACCGGATGACGGCACGCTCGCTCCGTGGGCGGTCGCCGCTTCATTGCCCTTCGCTCCTGAAATCGTCCTGGAAGCGCTCGATTTCTGCATCCACCAGGCCAGGTTGAAAGAGTTCAACCGATACGGCTTCAAGGCGGCCTTCAATCCCACCCACCCGGGCGAGCCTGGCAATCCGTACGGGTGGTGGGTATCACCTTGGCATTTCGGGATCAACCAAGGCCCCATCGTGCTGATGATCGAGAACTACCTGAGCGACACGGTTTGGCGCTTGATGCGCGGCTGTCCGTACATCGTCGCCGGATTACGCCGCGCCGGGTTTAACGGCGGCTGGCTGAACGATGCTGATCCTGGCTGAACTGATTGCTCAGTCCCCACGGGTGGGTCGATCGAATTGACGCACGTCAAAGCGCATCCGAGCCGAAGAGGCGATCATGGACAAGGTGAACGACTTGGAAGCCTTGCTGTGCTTGGACAATCTTGTCACATTTGGCAGCGATGCCATCGGACCGCAAGCGGTACCTTCGGTGCGATCATGCTTGCGTTCGGGCTCGCTCTTTTCCTCTTGCTGACGCCTTTGGGCTCGACGCAAGCGCACGAGTTCGGCGCATCACCAGACGTTTCATCAGCCAAAGTCGTCCAGTCGGTTGCCGATTGCGAGGCCAATCGGCTGGCCTCGGCGACCTTTCTGTCGGCATCAACTCTGGACGAGTCAGGTTGCCATGACAGCCATGCCAATTGCGGCTTGTGCATGGGTGGACATTGTTTCGGTTGTTCGGCAGTTGCTCTATCAGCCTCCCCTGATATCGCCTCCGGAACTGAGCCTGGCGCCCCAGCATTCTCCGACCAATCGGGCTTCGCACTGACCAAGCCTGACGAAGCCTTTCGGCCTCCTCGTTCCGTTCTCTGACGACCTGCTCGGCGGGCAAATCTCACGCTCGCCGGCCCAGGCCGCTCTCTGTGCTGGGCCAACGCTGGCTCCGGTCGCGAACGTGTTTCAAGGAGAAAACCAATGAACGTGCGGACAGAAGCCGCAATCCCTGACCACCGGTCTGGTGGCTTGGCCGTGGAGCGCGAGTCGCTCACCCTCCGCATTGGAGGGATGACCTGCGCCCACTGCCCGCCAGCGGTCGAGAAGGCCATTCGAGCCATCAAAGGGGTCCAGTCCGCCTCGGTAAACCTAGCCACGCAGACGGCGAAGGTCGACTATGACCCGGCCCAGGCGAAGGTCGCGGAAATCCTGCGTGCCATCCGCTCAGTCGGTTACGCCGCCGGTACGGCGACGATGCGCATTCCCATCAAGAACATGCACTGCACTTCGTGCGCCATACGTGTCGAACTGGCGCTGAAGATGACTCCGGGCGTCATCGCCGCCCGAGCCAGTCTCGCGCCCAACGCAGTCAACATCGAGTATCAGCCGGAACGGACCGATTTCCAAGAACTGAGGAGGTCGATCGAATCCTCAGGCTACAAGGTCGCCGAGCCGAAGGTGAAACCCACGGACGAGACGCTGGACCCGGCCGAGGCGGCGAACGAGCAGGAATACCGCAGCCTGATGCGGAGGTTCTGGCTGGCCGCCGTCATATCCCTCCCGGTGATGGCGTTCAGCTACCCCGATCTCATTCCGGGGCTGCGCGACTGGATGCCCATGGGCAGCGGCACGCGACGGGTGGTTTGGACGTTGCTCGGCGTGCTGAGCCTGCCCGTCCTGCTCTGGTCGGGATCCCAGTTCTTTGTCGGCATGTGGGACGCGCTGAAGCACCGCGCGGCCAACATGCATACGCTGATCTCAATCGGCATCACGGCGGCCTTCCTCTATTCGGTCGTGGCCGTCGCATGGCCCGGGATCTTCCCCGACATGGCGCTGGCCGAAGTCTTCTGGGACGTGACCGACGTCGTCGTGGCGCTGGTCGTGCTGGGTCTCGCCCTCGAGATCAAGGCCAAGGGCCGCACCTCGCAGGCGATCAAGAAGCTGATCGGACTGCAGGCGAAGACGGCAAGAGTCGTTCGCGACAGCAAGGAAATCGACCTACCGGTCGAGGAGGTGCTGGTTAGTGACACGGTCATCGTTCGTCCCGGCGAGAAGATCCCAGTCGATGGTCAAGTAACTGCCGGATCGAGCGCGGTCGATGAGTCGATGATCACGGGCGAATCCATGCCGATCGAAAAACAGACCGGCGACGAGGTCATCGGCGGCACGCTCAACAAGACAGGCAGCTTCCGCTTCACGGCGACCAAGGTCGGCAAGGATACCGCGCTCGCAAGCATCATCCGCATGGTGAAGGACGCGCAGGGCTCGAAAGCGCCGATCCAGCGCGTCGTGGATACCGTGTCGGGCTATTTCGTGCCAGCGGTCATGATCGTCGCGATCCTGGCGGCAGTGGCCTGGTACGATTTCGGGCCCGAACCGCGGCTGATCTACGCCACGGTCATCCTGGTCACCACGCTGATCATCGCCTGTCCCTGCGCGCTCGGCCTTGCGACGCCGACCTCGCTCACGGTCGGCATCGGCAAGGGAGCGGAAAACGGCATCCTGATCCGCTCCGGCGACGCGCTGCAGGCGGCCGAGCAACTCGATGCAATCATCCTCGACAAGACAGGCACGATCACCAGGGGTGAACCGGCGCTGACCGACGTCGTCGTCACGCCAGGCCACGAAGAGACCGCCGTCCTGCGGCTCACTGCTTCCCTGGAGCGGGGCTCCGAGCATCCGCTGGCATCGGCCATCGTGAAAGGTGCCGAGGCGCGGAAGATCGAGCTGACCGGCGCTGAAGGTTTCGCGGCCATCCCGGGCCACGGCGTCAGTGGTCGCATCGACGGCCATGACGTGCTGTTTGGTAACTCGAAGCTCATGCGCGACCGGGGTGTGCCCGCAGACGTGCTGCTGCCGCAATGGGAACGCCTCGCCAATGAAGGGAAGACGCCGATGTACGTTGCGGTCGATGGGAAGGCGGCCGGGCTGATCGCGGTCGCCGACACCGTGAAGCCGGACTCCAGGGCGGCGATCGAAATCCTGAAAGGATTGGGCATCGAGGTCGTGATGCTGACCGGCGATAACGAGCGCACGGGTCGGGCGATCGCACACGAAGTCGGCATCGATCACGTGCTGGCGGAGGTGCTTCCGGACGACAAGGCGCACGAGGTGCAGAAACTGCAGCTCGAAGGCAAGTCTGTCGGCATGGTCGGCGATGGCGTCAACGACGCGCCGGCGCTCGCCCAGGCCGATGTCGGTTTCGCCATCGGCACCGGAACCGACGTCGCCATCGAGGCGAGCGATGTGACGCTCATCAGGGGCAGCCTGATGGGCGTCGTCACTGCCATCGAGATCAGCCGGGCGACGATGCGCAATGTCCGGCAGAACCTCGTCGGCGCCTTTGGCTACAACGCGCTGGGCATCCCGGTTGCGACGGGCGTGCTCTACCCGTTTATCGGGCTTCTGCTCTCTCCCCTGATCGCCGCTGCCGCCATGGCCTTCAGTTCGGTGACCGTGGTTACCAACGCCAACCGTTTGCGCTTCTTTCAGCCGAGGAGGACAGGCTCATGACACCCGACCGCTGGATAGTGACCGTCGCCGGAATAGGCCTGGTCGCGTTCATCATCTGGTTTTTCTGGCTCAAGCGTTCGAAGGGCATCAGGGCCGCGGAAACGAGCGGCGGCTACCAGGAGGCGATGATCCTCGTGAAGGGTGGCTATACGCCCGACACGATCGTCGTCCGCAGCGGCCGCCCGGTCCGGCTGAACTTCCGCCGTGAGGAGACGGCCTCCTGTTCGGACAAGGTGATCTTCCCCGATTTCCAGAAAAGCGCCGACCTGCCGACGGGTGAAACCGTCGCCGTCGAGCTGATGCCCAAGCAACCCGGCGAGTTCGGATTTTCATGCCCCATGGGCATGTTCCGCGGCCGCCTCGTCGTCGAATAGGAGACCTGCAATGTCGATGCACGACCACTCAGACCACGACCACCCGCAAGGTTCCTTTCTGACGTCCCGAGCAGGCCTCGTCCTGCTTGGCTTCCTTGCGATCGGCGGGTTCCTGCTCTTCACCGAGCACCGCGCCCATGTGCTTGGAGCGCTGTTCTATATGCTGCCGTTAGGCTGCGTGTTCATGCACTTCTTCATGCACGGAGGACATGGCCATGGCGGGCACGGCGGTCATCGCAACCAGCCCGACGAAAGGAATCCGTCATGAGCGCCGACACTCAAGCCTATGGCCTCTGGAGCCTGGTCATCGTCAATTCTGCCGTCTTCATCCTGTTCGCCTACAGCTTCTTCAAGCCGACGACGACCCGTGACTGGCGCTCCTTCGGCGCGTTCAGCGCGTTCCTGGTCGCACTGTTCGCGGAGATGTATGGCTTTCCACTCACCATCTACTTGCTGTCGGGCTGGCTGCAGTCGCGCTATCCAGGGGTCGACTGGTTCTCGCACGATGCCGGGCACCTGCTGGAGATGATGTTCGGCTGGCGGGTCAATCCGCATTTCGGACCGTTCCACCTGCTGAGTTTCGTATTCATCGGAGGAGGTTTCTGGCTGATCGCGGCTGCATGGCGCGTTCTCTACGACGCTCAGCAGCGCCGCTCTCTCGCGACCAGCGGACCGTATAGCTACGTCCGCCACCCGCAATATGTCGGCTTCATCCTGGTGATGCTCGGCTTCCTCGTTCAATGGCCGACGCTGCTGACGCTGGCGATGTTCCCGGTGCTGCTCGTAATGTATGTGAGGCTGGCACGGGCCGAAGAGCGCGAAGCGATCGCCGAGTTCGGCGATGCGTATCGCAAATACATGGCGCAGATTCCGGGGTTCATTCCAAGGTGGAATCGACTGTCCGGCGGCTCGGTCGGCGGTCCCGGACGAGACCTGGCGCCATGACCCAGCAGCGTCGATCCTGGCCGTTCTCGGCAATCCTGCTCTCCGTCTTCGGAGTGGCGCTGGCCTGCATCGGCGCCTTCTTCATGTTCCTTCGACCGCCGCTTCTGCCGGAAGACATGCGGTTGATCGGCCTGTCGCTGGCAGAGCTTCAGGCCGGGCAGCCGCGCATGGTAGCGTCGCTCGAACGCGTGTTTCAGGTGCTCGGCGGGTATGCCGCGGCGTCAGGCATTCTGACCGTCACAATCGCCGCGACGTCCTTCCGGCGGCACGACCGGGTCGCCTTGCCGGGTGTACTCGCCGCCGGTGTCGCCTCCATCGGATGGATGGTTGTTGTCAACTTCGTCATAGGATCCGATTTCCGGTGGGCGTTGCTGGCAGTCGCGATCCTCTGGGCGGCGAGCGTATGCCTGTTCGTGGTCGAGCTTAGGCAAGCCGCCATGCGTGCAGGGGGAATCGGGTAGCCCTATGTCCAACGCTGTCTTCACCGCAAAGGACCTCACCAAAACCTACGTCTCCGGCGAGACGCAGGTGCACGCCCTGCGCGGCGTGAATCTGGAGATTTCGGCAGGGGAAGTGGTCGTGTTGCTCGGCCCGTCGGGCAGCGGGAAATCGACGCTGCTCAACATCATGGGCGGTCTCGATCACGCGACCAGCGGCGACCTGTCATTCAAGGATTTGCGGCTGACCGACCTCGATGACCGGGGACTGACTTCCTATCGCCGCCGTTACGTCGGTTTCGTGTTCCAGTTCTACAATCTGATCCCCAGCCTGACGGCCTACGAGAACGTTGCGCTGGTCACCGAGATTGCGGACGATCCGATGCGTCCCGAGGAAGCCCTCGCCCTTGTCGGGCTGGAGCCGCGCATGCATCATTTTCCAGCGCAGATGTCCGGCGGCGAGCAGCAGCGCGTCGCTATCGCCCGAGCGATCGCCAAGCGTCCGGAGGTGCTGCTCTGCGATGAGCCGACAGGCGCGCTCGACTCCAAAACTGGCGTTCGGGTGATCGATGCATTGATGAAGGTCAACGCCGAACTCGGCACGACTACCGTCATCATCACCCACAACGCCATCATCCAGGAAGTCGCGCACCGCGTCCTGTTCTTCAGCGACGGACAGATATCGAAGGCCGTCACCAACGAGACCCGGCGCGCCGTGGCCGAGTTGCAGTGGTGAAAGCATGCGCGCGCTGGACATAAAGCTCCTCCGCGACCTCGTCCGCCTTTGGGCGCAGGCGTTGGCAATCGCGCTCGTGGTCGGCGGCGGGGTGGCAACGCTTCTGCTGGCCGTCGGCTCCTACCGTTCTCTCGACGAGACGAGGACTGCCTACTACGAGCGTTATCGCTTCGCCGATGTCTTCGCCACCGTGCGGCGGGCACCGAAGGCCCTGGTCGACCAGATTGCCGAAATCCCCGGGGTGGCGGCCGTCGATGCGCGGATCGCGCAATTGGCGCTTCTCGACATACCAGGCCAGACCGCACCGGCTACCGGAATCGTCGTCTCGTTGCCCGCGATCGGCGAGCCGAAGCTCAATCGCCTCTATATGCGTGCCGGCCGCACGCCCGATCCGAGCCGGGAAGATGAGGTCGTCGTCAACGAGAACTTCGCCGAAGCGCACCGGTTCACGCTGGGCTCAAGCTTCGCTGCAATCCTCAACGGTCGCAAGCGCGACCTGACGATCGTCGGCATCGCCCTGTCTCCCGAGTACATCTATGCCGTCGGCCCCGGCGACATCATGCCGGACGGCCGCCGATTCGGCGTCATCTGGATGTCCGAACGAGCTCTGGCCAGCGTCTACGATCTGGAAGGCGCCTTTTCGTCGGTGTCGCTGAAGCTGCTGCCGGGAACGTCGGAGCGTGAGGCGATGACGCGTCTCGACCGCCTGCTCGACCGCTATGGCGGGCGCGCTGCCTACGGACGCAAGGACCAGACATCGCATGCCTGGCTCGACCACGAGCTCGACATGCTCAACAACATGAGCCGCACCCTGCCGCCGATCTTCCTGCTGGTTTCGGCGTTCCTGGTGAACCTTACCCTCAGCCGGCTCGTCTCGCTCGAGCGCGAGCAGATCGGCCTGCTGAAGGCGCTCGGCTACCGCAACGCCAGCATCGTCCTGCACTACCTGAAGTTCGTAGGTGTCATCACGGGGATAGGCATCGCCATCGGCAGCCTGATCGGCACTTGGCTCGGCAGCTACGTGACCGGAATATTCGCCGACTTTTTCCGCTTCCCTTTTCTCCTGTTCACCAAGAGCCCTGATCTCTACGTCGCGGCGCCGGGTTTGAGCGTGTTTGCCGCGGCAATCCGCGCGCTGCGCGCCTTGCGCGAAGTCGTCAATCTGGCCCCTGCCGTCGCCATGCAGCCGCCGGCTCCACCGGTTTTCCATCGAACGCTGCCGCTGAGCCTCAGTCTGGCTGGCCTTGTCTCGCAGCCGACGAGAATGATGCTGCGCAACATCGCGCGTCATCCAATTCGATCGTTTTTTACCGCGTTCGGCATGTCGCTGGCGACGGCAATCCTGATCGTGTCGCTCTTCACGGGAGGCACGATGGAGCAGCTCATCGACGTCACCTACTTCCTGGCGGATCGACAGGACGTGACGGTCAGCTTTTTCGAGAAGCGTCCTCGGGAAGTGGCCTTCCAGATTGCGAGGCTTCCCGGCGTGCTGAACACGGAGCCCTATCGAGAAGTCCAGGTTCGTATCCGGAACGGCCATGTCGAGCGCCGCATCATGATCCGCGCCAGGCCACGCGGGGCGGAGCTCAACCGCATCATCGATGCCGACCTGCAGCCTGTAGTCCTGCCGGAATCGGGTCTCGCGATCTCGGGCATGCTTGCCAACATTCTGAAGGTGCGGGTTGGCGACACTGTCGAGGTCGATTTGCTCGACGGCGAGCGCCGAACGGTCTCGCTTCCTGTGGCGGCGTTGGTCGAGGACTATCTCGGCATTCGCGGGATGATGGATCAGGAAGCGCTCGCCAAGCTGCTGCACGAAGCGCCGAAGGCGAACGGCGTCAGCGTCAGCCTGGACAAGAACAGGCAGGATGAGTTCTACGCGGCGGTCGAGGCCCTGCCGGTCGTGAGCAGCCTGACTTTGCAGACGGCGTCCCTCGCCACTTTCCGCGACGCTGTGGCAATTCTGGTCACTACGATGTCTAGCATCTACACGGGGCTCGCGGCCGTCATCGCGTTCGGCGTGGTTTACAACAACGCTCGTGTCTCCCTCTCCGAACGGGCCAGGGAACTGGCAAGCCTTAGGGTGCTTGGCTTCACGCACGGCGAGGTGCTGCGCATCCTTCTGCTTGAACTCGCGCTGTTGACCCTGATCGCGCAGCCGCCGGGCTGGGCTATGGGCTACGGTCTTGCCTGGATCATGAAGACGAACCTTGCGGGGGAACTGATGCGGGTGCGGCTGGTCGTTGAGCCTGCAACCTATGTTTTCGCCAGTGCGGTCGTCATTGTGGCGGCTGTGTTCTCAGCACTGATCGTCCGCAGGCGAGTCAATCGGCTCGACCTCGTTGCCGTTCTCAAGACGCGGGATTGAAGACCATGCGTGGCAAATTGATGACCAACTGGATGAAGAGAATCGGCGGCATTGTTGCCTTTGGCCTGATCGCCGCGGCGGCGGTCTGGTTCGCATGGCCGCAACCGATCCCGGTCGACCTGGCGACGGTGGCCAAGGGCCCAATGGAGGTCACGGTCGACGATGAAGCCAAGACCCAGGTACGGCACCTCTATACGGTGTCGGCGCCGATTGCCGGCAAGGTTCTCAGGATCTCGCCGCCGCGTCATGTCGGGGATCAGGTCGCCAAGGACGAGACCGTGGTGGCGGTTATGCAGCCGACCACCCCCAGCTTTCATGACGTCCGCACACACGAGGAGTTGCTCGCGGCGCTGGGCGCGGCCGAAGCGGCCGTGACGTTCGCGGAAGCGGAAGTAAAGCGGCTCGAAGCGGCGCTCGCCTATTCGCGTACAGAACTCGATCGGGCGGAAAAGCTCGCCAAGACCGGGGCGATATCGCAGGGGACTCTCGACAAGGCGAGGTTCGAAGGCGACACCAACGAGGCGGCCTTGGCGAGCGCGAAGGCGCAGGTCGAAGTCCGGCGCAACGAGAAGGCGATGATCCAGGCGCGGCTCGGCCAGCCCGTCGACGACGATGTCGCGCAATCCGATCCGGCCTGCTGCATCCAGCTTCGTGCGCCAGTCAGCGGTCGCATCCTGAAGATCGCTCAGGAGAGCGAGGGCATGGTCCAGCCGGGCGCGCCGTTGGTCGAGATCGGCGATCCGCTCGATCTGCAAGTGGTGGCGGATCTGCTGTCGACCGATGCAGTCCAGATCAGGCCCGGCGCCGCCGTCCGGATCGACGGCTGGGGAGGGACTGAACTTCGGGGCAAGGTGACGCGTGTCGACCCAGCCGGCTTCCTTAAAGTCTCAGCGCTCGGGATCGAGGAGCAGCGTGTCCATACGGAGATCGACTTCGTCGACCCTCCCGAAAAATGGTCGCAGCTCGGGCACGACTATCGCGTGATCGTGCACGTGACCAGTTGGCGGGACGACAATGTCCTCACCGTTCCGGTGGCCGCGCTGTTTCGAACGGGTGATGACTGGGCGGTGTACCTCGCCAAGGCCGGACGAGCGCGTACGACCGTGGTCAAGATCGGCCATCGGGACAACAAAATGGCCGAAGTCGAGTCCGGCCTGTCGGCGGGGGATCGGGTCGTGCTGCACCCAAGCGACCGGGTGGGCGACGGCGTAGCCGTACGCGAGCGGAGTACCCATTAAGCTAAGGCTTAGGTGATGTCTGCTTTCGGATAACGATAGGGCGCACCTCTACGGCCGACATGAGCCCAAAGCGGACGTCGGAAAGCCTCGACGCGCTTCTGCTAGTTGGCGGTCTTCGGATGACCTGAAGGAGGCCAACTGGGCTGCAGCCTCATCCCTCGAAAATCGTCGAACGAAGAAGAGCCCGAATGTGCTCTGGCAGGTCGAGTTCGCCACGCGCCTCGATCTCCAAAAGATATCGGGCCTTGGCCAAGCGATCCCCACCGCTGACCGCAGGGTAGGCGCAAATGGCCAATAACGCCCTTTGCTCTTCCCGGCTGGCTCTGTCGTGGTCGCGACTGCTGCCATCCATCTCATGGATGGCCTTGCCGAACGCGGCGTATGCTGTCACATGCACCTCAATCAAAGCCTTCAGTTCGTCGGTTGGCACCAGGTCTCGACGCGCTCTCTTCTGTGGCACAAGCCTTCGCCGCCACTGTTGAGCCGAAGACGGCGGCGCCCGAGTGGGCGAGCAAGGCGCGGCGGTTGATCCTGGTCGTGGTGATCTCTCCCCTTCGTTCCGAAAGGCATATCGGACATCGCGACTATAGCCACCGTAGCACGATGGCCCGCGCATTCATGTCAGGATGGATGGCCCCATGGCCGAGCAAAGCGCCGGCACTCCGAACTCCCCCTTGCCGGCTCCAACCGTTGCCCGGTCATTGCCCGAAGCACTGCACATTGCATTAAGCCATCGAAACTATTCAGGAATCGTCATTACCGCAAGGTGCAGCGAATATTCAGACATTGTGAAATTGCTGCGTAACTAATTGAAAACAAACGACCGTCTGAGCACGCACGTTGCGGGTTTTTATCTTGCCATCTTCAACGGTCGTATTCTGCGAGACTTATTTGCTATCGTCGTTACTCCTCTAGGCTACGATGATACACTATTCTATGCTCGATGTCACGATTCGGTATTCTGGCGTCGAGTCCCAATGCGCCGTACAGTCTTCCGCGCTCGGCGACGGGTTAGTTGCGCTGCTTGTTTGCAGCACTGGAACGTCGTGACGCACTTTCCATCGAGCTGACCGAGCGTCGTCACAGGCAATCCGGCGCAACCCGGCCGTCTCGCGATCGGCGCGGCCGCATGCAGGATGACGTGCGTTCCATCGTTCCCGGCCTGCATTGATCCTCATCCGCCGGAGCGGATTTCCTGCATTAGTTGGCGTCCGAGAAAAATGCGAACACCATGAGTTTGAACTGCATTCGGACAGCTCAGCGGCGCTACAAAACCTTTGGAATGCGTGACGAGGCTAGCCGATGAAGGCTCGTCTTGACCGCAGCCAGATCGTCGGACTTGGAGCGTGCCATTGGCCAATATCGGCACTATGATTGTCGCTTCGGATGGCGACCGCGAGACACCAAGGTTGTATCGCCGCCCACCTAACGACGGATTCAACGAATGAACCGACCATTTTCTGAACGCTTTGGCTACAGCGGCCCGGATGCTGAAATTACTCTCCGCGAGGATGCCCCAGAGAACCTCCGCTTCGCAATCATTCAGATCGCGCACAACGCAGGGGGAAGCTGGAAGTGGATACGTGAGCAGGTTTGTGCGGTGCTTTTTGAAATTCCAGACGACAACAATTGGTCCGACGCGAATGTCCGTCATGAAGTAGTTGGACTGATCGCCGATTGCCAATGGTTCAAGGTATATGACATCGCTGAGGCCCTTTGGCGCGGGCTTAGTGACGACCCAGAAAATCAGGATCGATATCGGGAGGAACTCAACCGATTCTTCCGCGAAAAGGGCATCGGCTGGCAGCTAGAGGAGTACAAAGGCCTTACGTTCCGAGGCAGCGAAGGCTTCTCGGCCGTCACGGCGAAGGCACTGCAAGTACTTGAGCAAAGTGACAGGACGACAGCCGCCAACGAAATTCGCGAAGCACTGGGTGACCTTTCGCGCCGCCCAATTCCAGATCGCACCGGCGCGATCCAACATGCAGTTGCTGCCCTCGAAGCCACCGCACGCCATGTCACTGGGCAACCGAACAAGAACCTCGGTCAGCTCGTCGAGGGACTCGATTTGCCCAAGCCCCTTGACCAAGCCCTGGACAAGCTCTGGGGGTTCGCTTCACAGTATGGACGTCATCTCCGGGAAGGAGAGATGCCGGACGACGACCAGGCCGAGTTGGTTGTGAGCATCGCCTGTGCCGTTTGCATTTTCCTGATCAGTCGTAGGCCCGAGTAGCAGCTGAGGTGCACTGCCTAGTGATATGAACGGCTATCGATGTGAGTCTTTGCTGCTGGAATATCGACGAGACAGGACGCCAGCCGGAAATGAGGCAAATGCATTTCGGCGGAAGAGCGCGGGCTCGGTCTTCCGACCAGATCGAGACGATCACGAGCCAACCTTTGTCGTGGTTTGATGTGACCGACTAACAATTCGACGTGGCTTCGGTTGCCTGATGTCAGTTCGTGAAGGCCATGGACCTCTGCGCACAAAGTTCGGCTCGGATCGCGCCGAGCTTGTGTATGGGCAGCAGTCTGATGGCAGTCTGGTGCACATCTCAATAGCCGTCCGCGGGCTCGGATGCGATTGCGTCTGCCCCGGGATGTGCGGGAGTCGCCTGGTAGCCAAGACGTTGGCAGAGACGCCACATTTCGCGCACCATCATCGCGACGCCTGTGGCGGAGGTCCCGAAACTGCCCTCCACAAACTAGCCAAGCAGATTGTCCAAGAACGCCTTCTCTTGTTCGTCCCGAAGCGGATCGCGAGCCATGGGAATGTCGAACGGATCCTGCCAGGTCGAGAAAAGATTGAACTCGAGTCGGCAACTCTCGAATTCCATGATCCGCAACAGATAGTCCCTGATCTCTATGTCACCCTCGATGGACGAAAGCTGTTTGTAGAAATTGCGGTGACCCATCCTTGCGACGAAGAAAAGATTCGACGCATCCGCCAACACGGCATTGCGGCGATAGAAATCGACCTTTCGCACATAGCCAGGGATGCCGCGCCGGAGGTGGTTGCCGATGCTGTAATCCGCTCGGCCCCCCGCAAATGGCTGTTCAACGAGGCGATCGACAATGCTGTCATAGAGCTGCAGAAAGAGGCCAACGCCGCACGACTCGCTGCTGAGAACAAACTGACAGCCGATGCTCGACAGAAAGCCCGCGCCTACGACATTGCTCTGCGCTCGAGCCCGAAGGCTCTGCCCATATCGACCATCGATGTCTTGCGAGGCATCGGCCTAGACAAACACATCGGGATAGAGGTTGCCGGGCATGCGTGCTTCACCACGCATCCCACCAACTGGCAGGCTATTGTTCTGGCAGACGTCCTGTACGGCAAGGGGCTTGGAAAGAAGCTGCCAACGGCAGTTTCGGTGACAAAGCACCTTATGGATAAGGGCCTTGTCCGCGCGGAATTCAGATGGATCAGCAACGACCTTGAGGCGGCCGTCGAGGCGCTAGACAACCGCTTCGCCGCCCCATGGAGAGCTGTGGAGTTCTATCTGAAATATCTTACGGGAGTCGGCGTCGCACTGGATTGGACGCACGGTTTCGCAATTTCGCCGGCTATAGCCTCGTCCTGGTTCGATTGGGTCATTGAAGAGATGGGCAGGTCGGCCGCCCGAAAGGGAATAGAAGAAACGATAGGATGGCTTCTTGACCAACTGCCTGACGAAGAACGTCACGGCATGACGGTCGAGGATTGGCTGAATATGACCAATCCGGAAACCGGTGAACCCTACGCCGCCGTGCTGGAAAGCACGCGAACAATGCACCCGGTCGAAGCTGAGTTGCGGGCTATTGTTGGCCTTTTCAAAGGCACTAGGACTGACGTGCGTGAACTTTTGGGCCTTCCGATTGCAAACGAATGCGATCGCCGCCTGGCTGTGATTGCCACAAAGGAGGCGGAGAAGAAGGCCAGTGCTGCCGTGCAAGCTGAGACGATCAAGATCAATCGGCAGAACGAACTCGCTGAGTACGCCGAAACGGTGCTCGACGACCCGGACGCATGGCTGAACGAGGCGCATCCTGATCTCGACGGACGCTCGCCTTTGGAGGCCGCTTATCATGGCTATCACGCTGCCGGGAAGGCGCGGGAGATCCTTTCCGCGATCGAACGCCGCCAACAGGCTGACCGTGACAGCCTAGCCGAGGCAAACTTTTGGCGCCAGAAACTGCGCAAAGCGGTTGAACAGCGACTGAGCAAGGATGAGGCCGAAGCGTTCCTGAACGACAGAGATGAGGACTACAACCGCGCGACAGCCGTGATTTTTTGCCGGGACGAGGCAAGCTATCGATCAGTCCTCCGTAAGCTACATATATGGACCCAGGCGTTCGGCTCTCAGCGACACCGGCCATTCTAAGTTTCTGTAAGATACATCCGACTCAGAGCTGCTTGCCTGGCCACGGCCGAACAACGTGTTCTACGTTCTGGCGTCGAATCAAGGCGATCCTGTAGGCCCTAAGGTAAAAGCTTTGCTCCGAAAAAGCTGAGTTGTGCCAGTGGCCAAGCGAAGCCCAGAACGAAAGCAAGGGCGGATATTGTAAGGCTTGCCGCCCAAGCGACCTTGTACCGCAGGCTTCGTGTCCAAGCGCGTTCCGCTTTTGCATGCTTTTCGTGCGACTGTCTAATCAGCTCATTTCGCGCTTGATTTGCTTCATCGGCGAGCCGCTTAGGAGAAGCGATCACTTCGGGCATCGCTCTGATCGCTTCGTTGATCTGATCCCGGTTGTGCGATGTCGCGAAATGCTCGCCCTGTTCATCCGCGCGAAGAGCAAGGAAAAACAGGCTGGAACCCGCCGCGACGACGCCGACCAAAAATGACCAAAAGGATGGCGTGAGAAAGTGGAACACATAGGCCGGATCACGTAAGCTGGCGGCTAGCGAAGCCATGGATATTGCGCCACCTGCTGAACCGGCTCCGAGCCATATGTGAAGCTGCCGGCTGTAGGCTTCGCTCTCAGCGTTCTTGTTCTGAACGACCCGCAACGTGTCAGTTGTATCGATCTTCATCGTATGGCCCTCTGATTGCTCCTTTTATCAGATTCGCCGCCAAGGCGCGGCTTTGGTTCCAACAACGTCAGCCCGGATTGAGGGGGCCGGAGGAACTGAGGCTCTTGCGAACGGCCCTGGCGTCGGTACGCTGGACAAGAAGCGCGCGGGCAACGCGCGCAGAAAACAAGCCTACGGCCTGTGCCGTCTCCGAATTCCCTTTCAGGGATCGTCACCCGAATGGGCCGAAATCGCCTGCGGGTTCGGTGGCGGTAGCCATAGAGCCCGGCCGGCAAAGCCGGGACAGTGTCATCCTTGGCGACCTGCCGGAATCCAAACCACGCCCCTCAAATCCATGCTTCGACTGGGATGGCGAACCATGTAAAATCAGATCGCGCGACTCGCAGTATTTGTCGTTGAGCAGACGCACATGGATTTGAAAGAAGCCATTACCGAACGCCTGGTCTATATAGACGAATACCTTTCTGTTGCCGAAGTTCCGGTATCACAGCGGGCTACTCAGGCTGCGGTCCTTTTTGTCCAGGACTGGATCATCGAAATAGAGGGCGACGACAAAACCGATTTTTATGTGAAGCCGTGGTTTGCCGTCATCCACCATCATGTCAGCGAATGGTATCGGGAACACTACGGACCGGCGCTTGATCGGAACTCGAGCTCGACGGCTACGGGCGTCATCCTTGTGCGCGGCGTGCCGGTGAGGTTGCGGTGCCCCTTAACCGCCGCACTGTTGAGACGCCTGGCGAGACGTTCTGGCTGCACTTTCCGGTGACGATTGAGGACGGCGAAGATCCCGAGAATTGGCTGGTCGGCTCCCCGCCAATAGACAGGCTCGATCGGAAAGAGCGCACAAAACTTAATGCAAAGCTGGCGAATGTCGGCACGGGTTTGCGGTTGATCCGCATCAACATGATGGGGATCAAACCCCGCGACGAGACGGTAAACGGCCTTCTGGAAGGGGTTCTCTCTGAATTCGAGAGTGCCGCCGACAATATCCTGCGGAAGGATGTTGCTGGCCGGGGAGCTGCCTTGTGGTCGCTGCAAATGGCCGTTGAAAAGACCCTGAAAGCCTTTGCGCAGCACAAGACCGGCACCTTCCGGCAAACGCATGATCTGTTCGTACTCTATGACGATGTAAGGGATCAGGGCATTGGCGCGAAGCGCGATTTGCTCAAGAAGATGCCAAGGGAGCCGCAAATCATGTCCGACCGATATGGACTCGGCGGCACACCGGCAATCTTCGAAGTGATGAACGCCTACAACGCGGCTCTTGCATTCGTCAGCGAGGCATCACACTCATTTGCACGCGAGCTCTACGTTGGCGGCGCGCGGTTTCTTTTGAAAAAGCCGCCCTGGCTGGAACTCCCGCCGGCTGCGAAACGAGAGGAAAACCGGGCATGACCCTGTCTATCCTCTCTCCGATTGTGTCGGCGATTGCGCTAATGGTGTCACTCTTTACCCTATGGTTTCACGGTTCTGCGCCGGGGAACGATCCGGAGCACGCATCCGGTATTTGTCGCCGTTCGATATGACTTCGCGAGCAAGGCGGTTCCGCAGGCGAAGATTTTTTTGCGGGCGCTGCTCTTCAGTACCGGCAAGCGTGGCCGTGTTGCGGAGAGCCTTTTCCTGCGCGTGCATCATGGCGAGCAGCAGACTGAGTTTTCGTTCTGGGATATGGGCGACAAGGACCTTGTGAGGGGGAGCGGTCTGTTCGTTCCGGAAACGGGCATTGCCACGAACCACCATTTCAATCCGCTCGATGCTGACGAGCTGTTTTTGTTTCAGCCCGGAATCTACTCAATCGAACTGGTAGCAAAGCTCCTCGGACGACGAAAACTAACCTCCTTGTGGCGGATACCGCTGCAAATTCCGGATGGTGCGTTCGGCGATGACATCACTCCTGATACGGCGGTGTTTTTCAACTGGTCGGCAGAAACGGGAAGATACGTCGCATCGGTGGAAAGTCGTCCGGGGCAACCACCCAATTCTCCTGCTCTTGGAAACTGACCGAAGGTCTAAGCCTTTCTATCTCGGCCTTTCTGCTGCTCAGCCTTTTTCCGCAACGTCTCGATTACCGGCGCGTCAGGTTGGTCAGGAGGGATGATCGGCGGATCGTCGAGATCAAGAACGACGGCATCGGGATCACTTGCTCCGATCTGCCAAGCTTCCTTTATCTCAAGGTGATATTTTCCGATTCCCAGCCCCAGCATGGGCTTGGGTTCCGCATCCAGTGAGGGCAAGTGTGCGGGCGCCAGAAGATAGCGTCCGTCGCGCTTCAATTGCCGAATGAAGTTCCGGAGATGAATGTCATTTTTTGGCTGCATGACGTTTATGCGCGACACGAAGCCCACAAGCTTGTCGCTCTCTGGAAGATTCTTTTCGACATTAGGTCCCACAACCACGGCATAGGCGAACGGGTTCTTGGACGAAACGCCGCGTATGACAGCGATACGCAGGTCATTGTCGGGATCGTGCTCGCCAAAACGCTCCCGGAAGCCATCGAATATAGCTTTCCCGGCCTCCGCGTTCTCGAATGCGATGCCGAGCACGGGAGGCGGCGCGTCCTTATCTGGCGAATACATGAAGAGCGTTGCACGCCAACGTGCATCGTTCCATTTCGACACAACGATCGGCGAAACGATCTTCATGTCCGTGTGCTTCATGCGCTTGGTATCGAATGGAAAGCCGTCCATCGGTTCTTCCGAAACGGAGACACCGGATTCCGGGTCGATAATTTCCGACGGCACCCAAGGTTCCGCGCGTATCGCATCGTATGATCGGTCGGTCGACGCTACCCAGCATTCAAGAGACAAATGATCCATGTCACCGAAGAAACTGCCCGTGATCAAAGGGATATTTGAGAATGTAAGCGCCCGATCAAGCGCGTTTTCTTCGGCGAATACCTGTTTGCTCCATCCCTCTACGTCATCCGGAATCGCTATTCTAATGATGACCTCAACGGCAGCTGTTTTCAGCCATTCAACAAAGGCGAGAACGTCCGCCTTCGTTGTCAGCTCGAAATGTGCCGGATGTTGAATGACTCCAACCGGAATCCCCATGCGGTCTTCGAATGTCAGGATCGGAGCATTACCACTCGTCGTGACTGGATCAACACGGAATCGGATTCTCTCCAGATGAGGTAGTAGTCTATGCTCCAGGCTCGTGGCGAGCAGTGCTTCAATTCCGCCGAGCAATGCCTCTGAAACCGCCAGTGACACAAGGTTGTTTGCGGCCTCGATGATGATCTGGCATCCTACGACAGCGCTGGTCAGCTCAACCGTTGCGCCGGAATAAAGTGAGATGTTCCTGACGAAAAAGTCGTTGCCGAAATAGGCGTACCAGCGATTGAAAGTGTCCTCTATGTTGGCGGCGCTTTCTGTATCGGGCCACCAGCCTTCCTCCCTGGCGACTTGATCTTGGCCCAGCCGGAAAAGAGCAACCAGCCGCGCCTCCGGCATAGCCAGGCGCTCGAGAGCATCGGGCAGAGAGCGGATTTCCGCTAAATCTGAGTCGACCAATCTGAGTAGTAGTCCGCCAAACATCCGGGAATCGAATAGACGCGCCTCTTCATAATGTTGGCGCGATTTCTCATCATGAGCCTGCGCTCCCCGTACAAGCATAGCGAGCTCGTGAGACTGAATGGCATACAAAGTCCGCCCCAGTCTGCATTCCATGTGAAACAGTCGCTTTAGGTGCGTGGGATTGACGACAGAGATGTTGCCAGTCCGTGTAAACTCCGCGAGATCTTGAGACACGGCCGCAAACGCGTAATTTCGGGCGGCCCAGTAAAGGCCGGCTTCCTCGAAGGCGAGGCTTGAACCGAAAAGTACTTCGGAAAGTTCGTCGCGATATTCTTCCTTAACAAGTAACCCGACCGCACGGCCAAACCACCGAATGGCATCGAAATGCAGGCCTTTTTCAAGTTTCTGGAAGGCTCGTTGGCTGTTCTTCTTGCCGGCCTCGCCCTCGCTTCGGCGGCTGGCAAGCAAGTCCGTAACTTGCTCGTAAAGCTCATCGAATTCCGGGCTTTCGGGTATGTGTTTGCCGAGTTCGGTTAGCCCGTCGGCAATGCTTTCGAAGGGGAAGGCACCCAGGCCATCGGCATCCTTCAATACAAGCTTGAATCGCTTCCAGATATCGATGAGGGCGTCTGGTCCCTTTTTGCCAGCCTCGACAATCTCAAGCATGAGAGCCAGAGAGCGCGCGTGCAGCGAGTTGTTCGGACGGGCCTCCAGATTAATCACGCGTGCCAGCGCCTCTCGGGCGCGGACCAAACGTTGATCGAGTTGAGCGGTATCGGGTGTCAGCAGTTCCTGAGTGACGGAGAAATGGAGCAGCGGTAGAATATTGGTCAGACGCTCCAAGTCATCGGAGTCGTCCGAGGACAGGGCCAATGTCTCCACCTCAGCGTAGAGTTCTGAGGTTTTTGTTGGATCGTCGAACCAGAAGAAGGCGGTCCAGGCCCAATTGTAGACTGCGGCCAGTTGCTGTTTGGCGCTGCCGTGTTTGCGCGCGAGGCGAAGCGCCCGGTCTAGTTTTCCCTCGACCTCATATCGGGGACGCTCCAGTCCACGCGAAAGGACCCCTGCACGAATACAGTCATCGACTAAGTTGGAAAGATTTCCGTTATATTTTGAGCCGTCTCCAATCCGGGCTTCGAGTTCTTCTAGCTCCGCAATTCGTTGGGAATCCCGCGGGCCGACGCGATTGGCCTCTTCCGTTTTTTCACGCCCGACGCCCAGCGTCTCAACGACGATATCAAGACTGTGCCCTTCGAAGACCTTGTTTAGAATCCACGTCTTATCGAGGATAGTTACGGGAATTCCGTATCTCTCCTCAAGCGCGTCTTGCATCGACGCGCTGTCCTTGGACGGCACAAATTGATTTGTGACGAAGTAGATCCGGGGATAGCCACGCCCGGTCTCCGCAATGCTCTTCACGTCTTTGCGGATTTTTTTCTTCCAGTCTGCCGCTGCGCTGAATGCGAATGCCCAGCGCTGATCCGCCCCCGCTCGATCAGGAATGAACCATCGCTCAGAAATCGCAGAAGAGACCGGGTATGTTTCCGAATCGGTCTTGCCGTCGCCCCCACCCACAGGCCCCGTTTGGGGTCGCAGGTTAGGAGAAATGAACTTCTCACAGAGCCGGCGAGCAAACTCCTCGAACGTGGCCTCGTCTTTTTGATTGGTGAGAGTTTCAAGGTGGTATGAGAGCACCTCTTTTGACACGCTATGGACCGCCGAGACGGTTGTGTCGGAGAACAGGTCTGGATGTCGTGCGCGCATGTAGTTGGAAGGCGCACCCTCGGAAAGCTGCCGAACTACTGTTTCGTTCGAATCTGAATCCATCCACTAAGTTTATCCGAGTCGGATGGCCGAGCTAAGGAGAATTGGTTGAGGTTTGCGGCAAGATATCTCCGTGCTGGCGCAGGCCGTCTGTGGGCGACGGCGGCAGTGCGGTGACCAGGGGCGGCGTGCTCAAGCTTGACGTGACGATGGAACGGGCTTGTAAGTGATCACACACTGCGGGTAACCGATGACCAGCCGACAAATCCAGAACATCACGGAGCGACTGCCCTACTCTCTGAGAGAAGGTGTGAACGGCTATGTTGACGCCGTTGCCGCCGTCGTTCCTGACATCGCGAGGGACGCCCGCGTCGAAATTAGCGGCGACAGGCTGGACCAATTCCTCCTCATCGTTGCCATCCGCAGGATCTGGTCCACTGTAAACAGCCAGTTCTGGATCATGAACGACTGCATCAGCGTGGCAACGCGAACACCTCCGGGGTCGGAAGGCCCGCCTCAAACACGCGGCTTCCGCATTGGGCGCGACGAAATCAGCCAAGAGTCCTCGGCAGTCGCGGAAGGGAGAGACCTTCGTCAGGAACTCTATAAGTTGATAGTTAAGCTCGACATCGAACAACTCGTTGCGGAAAGCAGCAGTCTGAGTGATGTGGCCGCAAAGATGTTTGCGAGGGAAGGTTGAACGTCGCCGAAATTGAGAAAGAGCTTAAAGCCTTCATTAACAAGCACTCCGTTCAATTCGAGCACTTGGCGGTTAGGGAGACTGCACTTCTAGAGCTTGGCGCCCTTACTATGGCGACCGAACACTATCGGCTAGCTGGGTACACCGTCACGGTGGAGAACGCGATCAACGGCCTCTTCGTAGCCAAGCTGTCGTCTCGCGGGTACCCATACAATTTCTCATGGTTTAAGTGTGTTAAAGGTGACGAGCTTTACGAGATACATTCGAACCTGTCGGTGATGGGTGGCCATAAAGACGATGCAGTCTATGTCGTCGACGTGGCTGTCGTTGTAGGCGACGACAAGGTGCCAAAGGCCAAACCAAAGCAGAAATGGGTGGCGCTGGACAACAAGGCGCTGGCGACGTTCGCTGAAGTGAAAAAGCTGGTCGTGTACCCGATGCTACTCGCTCAGTTCATCGGAATTGTACACGAAATTACGCCTTCGAAGCTCAAAAAGCTGAAGCACGGCCCGCCTGCCGACAACCACTTCCCGCCTTCTCTGATCACGCTAGGGTA
Source organism: Mesorhizobium sp. M4B.F.Ca.ET.089.01.1.1 (assembly GCF_004022605.1). Taxonomy (NCBI): domain Bacteria; kingdom Pseudomonadati; phylum Pseudomonadota; class Alphaproteobacteria; order Hyphomicrobiales; family Phyllobacteriaceae; genus Mesorhizobium; species Mesorhizobium sp. M4B.F.Ca.ET.089.01.1.1. Next base: position 9,563 of record NZ_RZOS01000011.1, on the reverse strand, counting down.
TTTGACCGCGACCTCAAGCAAGGCGCTAAAGGGGTTTGCGAAACGGAAGTTCAGGGTTTGCGTCGTCCACAACTTCGATATGTACCTCTCGCAGATGAGACGAGGCGAGGCTTCGAAGTCGCCTTTCGTGATGGTCCAGACCATCCTGTAATAGAAACCCGTCTGAAGGCGGGCGGATCCGAAGTCTGACGTTGTGCGGTCATCAGACGCAGCGCTGATGACCGCTTCGCCGCGCGGGAACTTTCCTTTCCTGTCATCTTTCGCCAGGAATCCGACGCATCCCGGGCGCGAAGTCGCTATATAGCAAGCGAGAATCCCAAATCCCCCGCCTCCCAAGCAAGCTCGACGAATGCAGCACGAGAATTTTCACTACAACGGCACGCTGATCGACCTGAGCCACCTCGGTCAGACGAGCGCCGATTTCAACTGGACTACCCCGAACGGGAACCAGACCTACCGGGTGTGGCTCCGGTATTCAAACCATTGCTATTCCAGGGAACTCGACGAAGGCGAGGACCAGGCTGACGATGCCTACGTAGTAGAGACGACGCCCAAGCTCCGGGTGTATTGTCCGGAGAGGTACGGCCAAACCGAGAGGCTGATGGGGATGATGGGCACCCTCTTCGAGAAGCCCACCTCGAAGGTCGCGCTCACCCACGACAAGAACTGGACCACCTTCCAGCTCTACCTACCACCTGAGGGAGGTGGACAGCAAAGGTACTGCGCTTTCTTCAGGGTCAAGAACTCGGCAGGGCAGCCGGACGACCCCAACCTCCACTTCCTCGACATGCACGTCGAGAGCGCCTACGTCAGGACGAACATGGTCCAGACCGTACGGTCATGCCCTTTCGGCATGGTCGCACATATGACCAAGCACCAGATACGCTACTTCTGAAATGAGGTGGGGGACCGTCTCCGGTCCCCCATAGATATCCTCGACAATGTCAAACCCGAAGGCCCACAGCCATAAGCAAGTGATCAGGGTGACCCCTGATGACCTCGGTACTATCAGTCCGTAAGGACCTCAGTCGATCTGCACCGATGACCAGAACATAGGGCAAGGAGGGTTACAGGTCAAGGCAACGCACTCTCTCTTGGTCAACAGACCCGTACCATGCCTCGGTACATGCCCCCTAGAGGAGCCTCATACATAGTACCCCATCCACCCCCAAGGCAACCCAGGATGATCACCATGACCATCATGATGGTCCGGGCAGCATGGACATATCCCACGTCTAGCTAATGGTTGCGCTGCTGGTGATGACAGTCGTCACTCTTCCGATGCGGTACGGCCAGCACGAGGTCGATCGTCGAATGGCAGCTCTGAGCCCGACTTGAGGTCGGCTGCAGGACGGCAGCTATCAGCGCGGCGCTCGGCGCCATTTGAGATGTGCAACACGTTCCCAGTGTGGAGTGCTGCCCTCACCGAGACGCTCCTGGCCTCCAAAACGCAAAAAACCGCCCCGGCTAGACCGGGACGGTTATAGATTTATGATAAAATTGGTTGCGGGGACAGGATTTGAACCTGTGACCTTCAGGTTATGAGCCTGACGAGCTACCGGGCTGCTCCACCCCGCGTCAACTACGAGCAAGCGTTTGCTTGCGACCACGAGCAAGCGTTGGCTTGCGTCCTTAGAGGTAAGTTTTAGCTTACCGGAATCAAGAGGTCTGCCAAATGAAAGGGCCGCTTGCGCGGCCCGGGCTCCCGTTTGGCGGGCCTCATGCATGTCGCTCAAAAGTGTTAGCGGTTTTGAGGCAACGCCATGCATCACAACAATCGTAATGAGAAGATGAACGTGCGTTTGGCAGACCTGGCAGCGACCTACTCTCCCGCGTCTTGAGACGAAGTACCATCAGCGCTGGAGCGTTTCACGGCCGAGTTCGGAATGGGATCGGGTGCAGCCGCTCCGCCATAACCACCAGGTCGGCAAAACGCACGTTGTTCGAGAAGCTTTTTGAGCGAATAGCCGATGGTGAGCAGCCGATAGGGGACCCTATTTGCTGCTTCTCCAAGCTGTTCGCTGGTCTTTGTTGTGCTCTCACATCCTCCCTTTTGGGAGCGATGGATATTAGGAATGAGAACGATCAAGCCGATCGAACTATTAGTACCGGTAAGCTTCAAGCGTTGCCGCTCTTCCACACCCGGCCTATCAACGTGGTCGTCTTCCACGGTTCTCAGGGAATACTCGTTTTAAGGTGGGTTTCCCGCTTAGATGCCTTCAGCGGTTATCCCGTCCGGATATAGCTACCCTGCTATGCGGCTGGCGCCACAACAGGTCCACCAGAGATCCGTCCATCCCGGTCCTCTCGTACTAGGGACAGATCCTTTCAATATTCCTACACCCACGGCAGATAGGGACCGAACTGTCTCACGACGTTCTGAACCCAACTCACGTACCGCTTTAAATGGCGAACAGCCATACCCTTGGGACCTGCTCCAGCCCCAGGATGCGATGAGTCGACATCGAGGTGCCAAACAACCCCGTCGATATGGACTCTTGGGGGTCATCAGCCTGTTATCCCCGGCGTACCTTTTATCCGTTGAGCGATGGCCCTTCCACGCGGGACCACCGGATCACTATGACCGACTTTCGTCTCTGCTCGACTTGTCAGTCTCGCAGTCAGGCAGGCTTATGCCATTGCACTCAGCGAACGATTTCCGACCGTTCTGAGCCCACCATCGCGCGCCTCCGTTACTCTTTAGGAGGCGACCGCCCCAGTCAAACTACCCACCATACATTGTCCCGGACCCGGATAACGGGCCGCGGTTAGACATCCATAGAGATAAGGGTGGTATTTCAAGGGTGGCTCCACCAAGGCTGGCGCCCTGGCTTCAAAGCCTACCACCTATCCTACACATGCCACTACGAATGCCAATGTAAAGCTATAGTAAAGGTGCACGGGGTCTTTCCGTCTAACCGCAGGAACCCCGCATCTTCACGGGGAATTCAATTTCACTGAGTCTATGCTGGAGACAGCGGGGAAGTCGTTACGCCATTCGTGCAGGTCGGAACTTACCCGACAAGGAATTTCGCTACCTTAGGACCGTTATAGTTACGGCCGCCGTTTACTGGGGCTTCGATTCAGAGCTTGCACCCCTCCTCTTAACCTTCCAGCACCGGGCAGGCGTCAGACCCTATACGTCGCCTTGCGGCTTCGCAGAGCCCTGTGTTTTTGATAAACAGTCGCTACCCCCTGGTCTGTGCCACCCTCCTCTGCTTGCGCAGAAAAGGGTCACGCTTCTTCCGAAGTTACGCGTGCAATTTGCCGAGTTCCTTCAGCATAGTTCTCTCAAGCGCCTTGGTATACTCTACCAGACCACCAGTGTCGGTTTCGGGTACGGTCTATAAGGAGGAGCTATTTCCTGGAACCGCTCCGCTGCCCAACCAATCCGATAAGGTTGAACAACTTGTGCGATCCGTCACTACCTCCAGGCCCACGAATATTAACGTGGTTCCCATCGACTACGCGTTTCCGCCTCGTCTTAGGGGCCGGCTAACCCTGCTCAGATTAACTTTAAGCAGGAACCCTTGGTCTTTCGGCGGGGGAGTCTCTCACTCCCCTTACGTTACTCATGTCAGCATTCGCACTTCTGATACCTCCACCGCCCCTCACGGGTACGGCTTCATCAGCTTACAGAACGCTCCGCTACCGCTCGTGATTGCTCACGAACCCTAAGCTTCGGTGTATGGCTTTAGCCCCGTTACATTTTCGGCGCAAAGACCCTTATTTAGACCAGTGAGCTGTTACGCTTTCTTTAAATGATGGCTGCTTCTAAGCCAACATCCTGGTTGTTTTGGGATCCTCACATCCTTTCCCACTTAGCCATAACTTGGGGACCTTAGCTGTAGGTCAGGGTTGTTTCCCTTTTCACGACGGACGTTAGCACCCGCCGTGTGTCTGCCGACTAGTACTCCCAGGTATTCGGAGTTTGGTTAGGTTTGGTAATCCGGTGAGGACCCCTAGCCCATCCAGTGCTCTACCCCCTGGGGTATTCGGTCGACGCTCTACCTAAATAGATTTCGCGGAGAACCAGCTATTTCCGAGTTTGATTGGCCTTTCACCCCTAGCCACAAGTCATCCCGAACTATTGCAACAGTTATGGGTTCGGTCCTCCAGTAAGTGTTACCTTACCTTCAACCTGCTCATGGCTAGATCACTCGGTTTCGGGTCTAATGCGACGAACTGAACGCCCTGTTCAGACTCGCTTTCGCTGCGCCTACACCTACCGGTTTAAGCTTGCTCGTCACACTAAGTCGCTGACCCATTATACAAAAGGTACGTGGTCACCCTTGCGGGCTCCCACTGTTTGTAGGCAATCGGTTTCAGGTACTCTTTCACTCCCCTTGTCGGGGTGCTTTTCACCTTTCCCTCACGGTACTAGTTCGCTATCGGTCATGCACGAGTACTTAGGCTTGGAAGGTGGTCCTCCCAATTTCAGACAGGATTTCACGTGTCCCGCCTTACTCGAGGACGATTGATCGCATTACGCGTACGGGGCTGTCACCCGCTATGGCCCTACTTTCCAGAAGGTTCCGCTTGTCTCTCAATCGCCACTGGCCT
>NZ_RZOS01000119.1:0-14042 GCF_004022605.1 Mesorhizobium sp. M4B.F.Ca.ET.089.01.1.1 | reverse complement strand
GGCGGGTGACGCCGTGGTTCCCGGCGAAGATCGCCTCCTGCGGCCGCCTGACCGCCGGCGGCGCCTGCCCGCTCCAGGCAGCGAGCCAGGCAGCGATGTCCTCGACCCGGCCAAGCGAGGCCCTGGGCTTGTCGGCCTTGGCAAACAGCGCGCGCACGCGCGCCTCGGCGGCCTGGTCGGCCGGCGGCAGGTTTGCCAGAAGGTTGCGAAAATCGTTGAAAGGCGATGCGCTGGTCATGCGGCCTACAATGGTTGCTGGAAGGTTTGAGCGGCATAACCGCCTTGCTGCGCCAGCACAACCTTCGGGGCTTGCCGTGAAAGCAGCAAAGCGCGGCGCATTCCGTGGGGCTTGCATTGGCATGGACGTTGCACCATGTGGAAGTAGCGCAAGAGAACGTCATGACGGCCATCGAATCCCCGTGCATCCTGGTCTGTTCGATCGACATGAAAACCGGCTTCTGCTTCGGCTGCGGCCGCACGCGCGACGAGATCTCCGCCTGGATCGGGATGACTCCGGAGGTTCGCCGCGCTGTCATGGCCGAGTTGCCGGCACGGCTGGAGACGGTGGAGCGGCGGCCGCGCCGGGAGACCCGCCGCACCCGCATGGCGCGCGAGCGCGGCGCGTTGTCGTGAAGGGGCAACACCGATGAACCGCCTGTTCTGGATCCTGATGGTGGTGATCGGCGCCGGCGCGCTGCTTTTGATGCTCAACGATTCGGCGGGCAGCACCTTTGGCGTCGACAACTACGATTTCAGCCGGCTGATCTGGCTCGGCGCGTTCGGCACGCTGATCGGCGCCGGCCTGCTGCGCTCCGGCAGGCCGCTCGGCGACATGGCCCGCAATCTCGGCACCTGGGCCGTCATCGTGCTGGCGCTGATCGCCGGCTATCAATACCGCTATGAGCTGCAGGACGTGGCCAGCCGGGTGACGGCGGGCCTTGTCCCCGGCAGCCCGCTGGCGCTGGGCGTGGAGGACGGCCACGCCACGGTCACCCTGGACAAGGCCGACAATGGCCATTTCGAGGCGCGCATCCTGATCAACGGCGCGCCGGTGCGAGCCGTTGTCGATACCGGCGCAACCAGCATCGTGCTGACCGCGGAGGACGCGCAGGCCGCCGGCTTCAATCCGGCCACGCTCAACTTCACCATACCGGTCTCGACCGCCAACGGCATGGCGCGCGCCGCCGCCGTGAAGACCGACGAAGTGGCGATCGGCGGCATTGTGCGCAAGGACATGGCCGTGATGATCGCCGCGCCCGGGATGCTCGGCCAGAGCCTGCTCGGCATGAACTTCATCGGCTCGCTGTCGGGCTTCGACGTGCGCGGCGACCGCATGGTCCTGCGGGACTGAATGCCCTCAGGCCGCTTCGGCCGCCGTGCCGCTGAGGTCCACAGCGGCAAAGGCCGACTTCAACACATCCGGTCCGGCGCCCGGCCTCGTCGCGTCCGTCGACAGGATCTGCCGGTAGCGACGCGCGCCCGCCAGGCCGTGGAACAGGCCGACCATATGGCGCGTGACGTGGCCGAGCCGCCCGCCCTTCTCGATATGGCGCGCGGCATAGGCCGCCATGACATCGATCAGAGCGGCATAGTCGAACGCCGCGGGCGGCTCGCCGTAGAACATGGCATCGACGCCGGCCAGGATGCCCGGCGTGTGGTAGGCGACGCGGCCGAGCATGGCGCCGTCGGCATGGCAAAGGTGCTCGCGCACCGCGTCCAGCGATTGGATGCCGCCATTGATGCCGATGAATTCATTCGGCTTTCTCACCTTGAGACGATAGACCCGACCGTAGTCGAGCGGCGGGATGTCGCGGTTTTCCTTCGGGCTAAGCCCCTCCAGCCAGGCCTTGCGGGCGTGCACCCACAATGCGTCGGCGCCGGCCGCGAAAACCCCGTCGGCCAGGTCGTCGAGCGCCGGCTCCGGATCCTGCTCGTCGACGCCGATGCGGCATTTGACGGTGACGGGAATTTTCACTCTGGCCTTCATTGCCGCGACGCAGTCGGCGACAAGCACCGGGGTCTTCATCAGGCAGGCGCCGAACGTGCCTGACTGGACGCGGTCCGACGGGCAGCCGACATTGAGGTTGATCTCGTCGTAGTCGAAGGCCTCGCCGACCGCCGCCGCCTCGGCAAGCTTGCCGGGATCGGACCCGCCGAGCTGCAGCGCCACCGGATGCTCCGCCGCGTCGAAGCCGAGCAGCCGCTCGCGCGCGCCCTGGATGATCGCGTCGGCCACCACCATCTCTGTATAGAGCAGCGCCCGGCGCGTCAGTTGACGGTGGAAGAACCGGCAATGCCGATCCGTCCAGTCCATCATGGGCGCGATGGCGAGGCGCATCTTCTTGTAATCGCTGCTCTTCATATCCGGCGGTTCTCGAGTCCTCGGTCAACGAGGCGTCGCGCTCACATAAGCGATTTTGCAGCGATTTCCTACCCGGCCGCGAAGAGCAAGCGTGCCCCGATCTCGACGCGGAACTCTGGATTGCGAACGGCAGAGCAGAAATGGGCCGGTACAACCGGCCCATTCCCAATCAATCCTCCTCAACCGGAGCCGGGATCTCATCCGGTAGGTTTTGCCGTCCAACCCGGTCGGCGACGAGCATCGAAAGCATCATCTCGACAAGGCCATTGGCGCCCCCCTTCTCGCCGCCGGTAGCGCCGATCTGGATCTGCGGCACGAGCGGTAGCTTGCCATTTTCGATGGCCTCGGCGAAGCGCATGAGAACCTGCGAGTTGAGCTGATAGTCCGGTCCGCCGAAAGCCGCGACCTTCTTCTCGGTGGCCTCGGCCTCCGCCAGGCCGACAGCGCGCACCTTCTCGGCCTCCGCAAAACCGGTCGCCTTGATGCGTTCGGCATCGGCAAGCGCGACAGCCTTGATCATGTCGGCCTCGCCCTGGCCGGCGAGGCGCACCTTCTCGGCTTCTGCCTTGGCATTGACCTGAATGGTTTCCGCCTCCTGACGGGTGCGGGCGAGTTGCGCCTTGCCCTCGTTCTCACTGATCTCGATGGTAAGTGCCGACGTCGTGATCTTGGCTTGCTGTTCGGCAAGCGCCTCCTTCTCTCGCAACGTGCGTTCCTGAGTGGCCGCCCTCTCCTGCAATTTATAAGTCTCGACCTTTTCGACTGCGATCTGGCGGTCGCGCAGCTGGATCAGGATCTGCTCTATGCTGTTCTGGTCATTGGCGGCACGGGGTGTGCCAATCAACACTTCCTGCAGCTCGAGGCTGTAGGAATTGAATTTTTCGCGCATCTCCTCGCCGGATTTGCGCTGGATATCGCTACGCTCCTGCAAAAGCTGGATCAGCGTCTTTGTCTGGGCGATATTCTTGAAATAGGCAGAAACCATCGGGTCGAGCGTCTGTTCGACCAGCCGCTTGATGTCGCCGAAACGCTGCACCACGAGCGGCGCCTTCATATAGTCGATATGCACGACGACGGAGAGCGGCAGCACAGGCTCGAACGCATCCTTGGTGATCAACGAGACTTCAGACAGGTTCTCGTCCAGCCTGTGTTCGCCAAACTGCTCCTTCGTCCATTTGAGCACGAAGTTGGTGGTCGGCACGGTGACGATATTGCCGGCATAGGTATTGAACGCATACTTGCCCGGCAGCAGCGGTGTCGACCAGACACCGCGTGCGCCGACTTCGACCAGTTCGCCATGACGGTATGCCTGCCCGGATATATCGGCGCCGTGGCGGCCGTTATAGGAGACGACGACACCCACCGTGCCAACGTCGATGATTGTCTTCTCGACCAGTTCGACGGTCGCGAAAATGCGATTGAGGAAGTAGCTGCCGTCGGCCAGCACCTGCAACTGCCGGCCACGGTAGCCACCGGCATTGAGAAACTTCTCCGGGTCCTGAAAATTGTTGTGAAAGTTCGGGTCGTTCGGATCGTTGGCGACGGTCGGTGCGATGATCTCGCCGTCCGGCAGGGCCGGACCATCATGGATGGTGACGATTCCGATCATGTCCTCGGCATTGTGGATGACGACCGGCTCAAAGCCGCCCCGCTCCGAGATCACGCTGGACATATTGGCAAAAAGATTTTGTTCCGACGGGCTCAGATTGACGGCATGGATCGACTGGGCGGTCAGCACGATGAATTGCGCGAGATTGATGGCATAGGTGCCTTCACGCAAGATCTTGCGTTGCGGTCCTTTCTGCCCGCCTTTTTCGAGAAAGCCGCGCACATCCTGGAAATCGTCGGCGTCGGTGTTGGAAGCAAGTGTCTGCGTCGGAGGCAGCGGCTTGCCATCACGGGCAAAGACATAGCCGATCTGACCCTGCGGGATGGTGACAAGATTGGCGCGATGAATCGAATATTGGAACGGCATGAAGAAATGGAGGCCACCGCGCACGACTTCCGGCTGGTAACCTGCCTCACGGTTGAGCGCGATGAAGCCATTGCTGACGGAACCGCGAAAACTCCATAGTTTTTCCAAGATGCCGAGCCTGTCGTTTGGGATGTAGCGGACCACGCCGCTCCGCCAGAACAGGATTGCCAGCACGACGACCGGCACGGCTATCTCGATTGCCGTCCATGTCATCGGCTCGAGATATTGTAGGGCTTCCATCTCTTCTCTCCTATGGGGCGCGCGGGTTCGTTCACCCGAGGGCCACCCGGTTGGTGTTTATTGATGAAGCGGGGAGATCGCGCACCGGCACGCTCGACGCACCAAGGGCTTGTCGAACGTTTGGGCTGCTCATTGTATGGGAAAATGACCGCGCATCCCGAGTCCCCAAGTAAGGGAGGCGTGGCCGTGAGCGATGTTACATCGGTGTTGCCTTGATAGACATAACAATAAATGACGTAGGTATCGCACCTACAGGTTTAAAGATACTCCGCGCGGGAATCGTATAAGTTATTTCCAACGCTTTCGCTATTTCGAAGCGTGATGGTTGCTTTTACAGTTACCAAAAGCGCGAAATGGCGTTCTTACGGGTTAGCCGCCGGCCCCCGGATCCGACTGGCTGGGCCGGCTGCAAGGGAGGAGCGAGCGCGGAACGGGAACATGTCTTCGGCTAGCTTCCAGCGGCGAGTGAAATTGGAAGTCGCAACCGTGGGAGCGCCCTTGTCTTCCGTCTCAGTTAGCGGTCCGCCCGTCCCTCGAAGGGCTACCCAGGTGAACGGCCGCATGATATTTTAGGCGCCTCTAAAGGACGGACGATGCGCGGCTTGTTTGCAATGGTCGGTCTGGCTTTCGCGGTTGTGACGGCTGCGGCAGACCCGTTGTTCGATGCCGTTGCCGCAGGAGATCCCAGCGCCGCCACGGAGGCTTTGGCCGGCGGCGCCGCCGTTGACGGTCGCGCGCGCGACCAGGCAACGCCCCTCATCAATGCCGCGCTTGCCGATCAGCCGGCGATCGCCGAACTGCTGATCGCCAAGGGCGCCGACGTTATGGCGCGCAATTCCGGTGGCTTCACGCCCCTTCATGCCGCAGCCTATTCCGGCAGCCTGCCTGTTGCCAAACTCCTGCTCAACCGTGGCGCCTTGCTCGACGACGCGGCCAACAAGGCAGGCGTCACGCCGATGATGGTGGCGGGCGAGGAAAACCATCTGGAGGTGGTCGAGTTCCTCATCTCCAAGGGCGCTGACGTCGCCCATCCCGAGGTCCACGGCTACGCGCCGATCAGCCGCGCCTTCTGGAAGGGCAACTTGGAGATCGTTCGCCTCTACAAGCGCCACGGCGCCGCTTGCCAGAAGCCTGAAGTCATCAAGGATACAGAAGAGAACTACAAACGGTGCATGGACATTCACGATTGATGGGAGACGCGCGATGTACGTGGCAGACGCAAGCAGATCTCTGAGCAACCTTATCCTGGCGGGCGCACTAGCCTTCTCGGTTGTCGGCGCGGCCCCCGCGCATGCCGACGGCTCGGTGAACACCGGTTACTTCGGCGGCGTGGCCATCATGGGCTATGATCCGGTCGCCTATTTCACCGACGGCAAGGCGGTCAAAGGTTCGGAGAAAATCGCTTATGACTGGCTCGGCACACCGTGGAATTTCGCAAGCGACGAGCACCGCAAGATGTTCATGAGCGAGCCTGTCAAATATGCTCCGCAATATGGCGGCTATTGCGTGGGCGAGGTTTCGCTAGAATCGGTGACGGTCAACGTCGATCCCGAGGCGTTCAAGATCATCGACGGCAAGCTCTACCTAGCCTACGACAAGCCTGATATGGAAAATATCGCCGCCCACGCCGACGACGTTTTGCCAAAAGCGGAAGCTGCTTGGCCGGCCGTCAAGGCAAGGCTGGAGCGCGACCAGATCAATTGATCCGACCGCTCGGGCGCTTTGATGTCTCCGCCCTAAAGTGTGCGGCGCTTAGTCGAGCGGCGAGAAGTGAAAAACGACGCGCGAGTTCACGAAGCTGAACGCGAACTCGCCTTGGCGCCTATAGATCGGGCCGCAATCCGGTCGCCCAAATGCGTTTTCGCTTTGCTCGCAAAGCAGATCCTCTTTAACGGATATCGTCTCGGTAATGAATTGAGCGGTAGAGCGGAAGGCCGCCTGGCCGTCATTGCCGATCTGCATGATTGCCGGCCGGGGCCCCGGCTCCGCGACGCCCTTCAGCGTGTGACCGATGACCAGGGCGCTGATGTCCTCACCCTTAAGCCGATCGCTCTCGTCGCCCTTGAAGGCATAGGGCCATTCCGGCAGACCCGCCTGCTTCAACGTGCCGATCAGGTCTTCCAAATCCTGCGGATTGCGAAAATGCCATCCCATCCTGATTGCGGCGATAGAGTCGTTGTTGGGAAGAAGTCGCAGGCCCTGGGCCACCGCCGCCCGCGCGTCTGCGATGCGGCCGGTCTGAGCATAGGCGGCGCCGAGAGAGACCAGGATGTTGCCGACCCCAGGCGCTTCGTCGCGAGCGCGTTCCAGCGCCGCCACCGCGCGTTTGCCATCGCCGTTGAAGAGAAAGACCGTGCCGGCGATCTGGCGGTTGATCGGCGACATGTCGGGGTCGAGCCGCAATGCCGTTTCGACAGCCGCGGCGGCTTCCGGAAACTTGCCGTCGAATAGGTAGACGTATCCGAGCGCGACCTGCGCTTCGACGTCACCCGGTCCGAGCGCCACGGCCCGCCGGGCCGACTCGATCGCTTCGTCGAAGCGCCGGTCCACGCTCTGCAGGATGGCAAGCATCGCGTAGGGCAGCGACAGATCGGGATTGAGCTGCAGGGCTCGCCCCGCGCTCTCATAGGCGCGCTTTCGCGCCGGGGCGGACTGCAGCACATCGTCATAGGCATTGCGCCAGACATAGACAGCAGTGCGCGCATCGGCGGCGAATGCCGCCGCGAACGAAGGATCCAGCGCGACCGCCTTTGCATAGAAGTTCAGTGCGTCCCGCATGCCCGGCGGGCGGCCGGTGAAGGCAGCGTGCTCGCCGCGCAGGTAGTAGTCATACGCCTCGAGATTGGCGGTGGGCGGGCGCTCCATCCTCTTGGTTTCCATCGCCGAGGGCTCGACGTCGAGCGCGGCGACGATTTCCTTGCGCATCTCATCCTGGACAGCGAACGTTTCGGCCGCTCGCCGGTCGAAGCGGTCGGCCCACACATGCTCGCCGTTTGCCGTATCGATCAACTGCGCGTTGATCCGGATCAGGTCACCGGTCGGCCTGACGCTGCCCTCGACGAGGAAGTCGACGCCGAGTTCGCGCCTGACGTCGGCGAGATTGGGCGGCTTGCCCTTATAAGCGGCGACCGAGTTGCCGGCGATCACGTCGAGGCCCGAAAGTTTAGCGAGGTCGGTGATCAGGTCCTCGGTTATGCCCTCGGCGAGATAGTCCTGCGCAGGGTCGCCGCTCAAATTGGAAAACGGCAATACCGCGACGGAGGGCCGTTGCGGCGCCCGCAGCCACTGCCAGGCAATCACGGTGCCGGCAACCGCGGCGGCAACGAGCAGCGCCGCACCCGTCGCCAGGATCGCCGGCCGCAGCGGGCGGCGCGGGCCGCTCAGAACCTTGCCCGCCTTCGAAGGTTCGAGGAGAATCCGATAGACGCGGACAGGGTCGGCGATGTTCTTCAGCCGCTGCTCGCCAAGGCTGGCGAAGCCGACGTCGCATTTGTGCACGGCGTGGTCGAAGGCCGTGCCAGAGATGCACACGCCGCCGGGCTCGGCCTGCGCTTCCAGCCGCGCGGCGATGTTGACCCCGTCACCATAGATGTCTTCACCCTCGACAATGATGTCGCCGAGGTTGACACCGATGCGAAAGCGGATGAGCCGGTCGTCCGCGATACCCTTGTCACGCTCGGCCATCTTGCGCTGGATGTCGGCCGCGCATTGCACCGCATCGACGACGCTGCCAAATTCGACCAGCGCACCGTCGCCCATAAGCTTGATCATACGGCCGTGATGACGGGCGATCGATGGATCTATCAACTCGCGGCGACAGGCCTTGAGCCGCTCCAGCGTGCCGACCTCGTCCTCGCCCATCAGCCGGCTGTAGCCGACTACATCGGCCGCAAATATGGCAGTTAGCCGCCGCTCCATGCGTCGCCTGTGCTCCGTTGAGGCGCGTGATGGGTCACCCGACGCACTCTACAACGGCAACCGCCGCAACGCACCCGGTCCGAGTGGAGTTGGCTACACGGGACTGAAGGTGAATCCGCTTTGGCCCGGGGCGGCAGTCACTTGGTCTGGCCGGTTCGGGCCCTAGCCGATTCTTCTTTCGCTAGCTGACGCAGAGCCGCGGTCCGCGCCGCTATGGCGCGAACCTCGACAGTTCTGGAGTTAGAGCGGCTAGCGCCGCAAGGCGTAGACGTTGTCCATCGCCTCGCCGCCGAGCGGCATGGCCATCTCGTCGTCGAGGAGGCGTGTGATGCGGGCAAAGCCGGTAAAAGCTTTCCTTGCCTCCTCGGCCGACATGTTGCCGGCCATGGCGGCGGAGCAACAGTTCAGGGCGCATTGATAGACCGGTCCGCGCCGACCTGCTGGCCATTTCCGCAAAAACACCATCGCTTCGGCGACGCTGTCTACTTCTTCTACGGGGTAGCCTTGCCCGGGCAGAATCCGCACGGGCGTAAAGAAATGCAAGCGATCCATCGTTTTCCTCCCGGCGATCGCGGTGCACAGAACCTCATTAAACACCCGGTGGGCCATTTGGTTCCACAAAAAAGCGGATGCGCGGCAAAAAAAATTCAACCGGACCGGATGCCCGGGATTTCGACCGTCAGGCAATCGATCCACGGGTGACCCGGACTGAGATCCGCTTTGCCGACTCAGGAGCGAAATGTCGATGATGGGCCGCGATGCGCATGCGTGATAAGCGCGATTCTCGTTGAATGTCTTTAAGGTCAAAGCCGGCAAATGGTTTGCTTGCCGGTTCCCCTGCGTCAGGCTTAACCTCGCCGATTAACGCGTGAGGGCGCGTTTTGCAAAAGGGGACACTTGCAATGACGATACAAGGCGCATCGCCCGACCTTTACAACGAGGACCTCGCTCCTGCGAAAGTACGCAACTGGGGGCCGTTCTCGATCTTCAACGTCTGGACGTCCGACGTCCACAGTCTGTGGGGCTACTATCTGGCGGCCAGCCTGTTCCTGTTCTGCGGCGGCTTCGTCAATTTCATCATCGCCATCGGCATCGGCTCGCTGATCATCTACGCGCTGATGAACATGGTAGGTTATGCCGGGGTGAAGACCGGCGTGCCCTACCCCGTTCTCGCCCGCGCCTCCTTCGGGATCTGGGGCGCCAACATTCCGGCGCTGGTGCGCGCAATCGTCGCCTGCTTCTGGTACGGCGCGCAGACGGCCGCCGCCTCCGGCGCCATCGTGGCGCTGCTGACGCGCCTGCAATGGTTCGACGAGTTCAACAAGACCTCGCACCTTCTCGGCCACTCCACCCTGGAAGTGATCTGCTTCGTCGTCATCTGGGCGTTGCAGCTCTTGATCATCCAGAAAGGCATGGAAACGGTGCGCCGCTTCCAGGACTGGGCCGGCCCCGCGGTCTGGGTGATGATGCTTCTCCTGGCCATCTATCTCTGCGTGAAGTCAGGCAGCTTCGCCTTCACCAGCGACATCCCGATGGATGTGCTGCGCGAAAAAACCGCCGATGCCGGCATCCCCGGCGATCCCGGCTCCTGGACAGCGCTCTTCGGCGTCGCGGCGATCTGGGTCACCTACTTCTCGGCGCTCTATCTCAACTTCTGCGACTTCGCCCGCTACGCGCCCGACAATGCGGCGCTGCGCAAGGGCAACATCTGGGGCCTGCCGGTCAATTTGATCCTGTTCTCGCTCGTCGCCGGCGTCACCACGATCGCCGCCTACGATGTCTACCACGAGGTGCTGCTCCATCCCGACCAGATCTCGGCCAAGTTCGACAGCTGGTTCCTGGCAGCCCTTGCCGCCCTCACCTTCGCGGTGGCGACGCTCGGCATCAATGTGGTGGCGAATTTCGTCTCGCCGGCCTTCGACTTCTCCAACGTCTTCCCGCGCCAGATCGACTTCAAGAAGGGCGGCTACATCGCGGCCGTGATCGCGCTGGTGCTCTACCCCTTCGCGCCCTGGGAAGGCAGCGCCGCGCACTTCGTCGGCATCATCGGCGCGACGATGGGACCGATCTTCGGCGTGATGATGGTCGATTACTACCTGATCCGGAAGGGCGAGGTCGACGTCGAGGCGCTCTACCGCGAAGACGGTGAGTTCCGCTTCCAAAGCGGCTGGCATGTCAACGCCTTCATCGCCGCCGGCATCGGCGCCATCTTCTCCTCGATCCTGCCCAACTTCACCAACTGGCTGCCGTCCTGGTGGGCCGTCTATGGCTGGTTCTTCGGTGTGGCGATCGCGGGCGCCGTCTACTACGTGCTGCGCACCATGGCGCTCGGCGCCGGAGCGCGCACGGCCAAGGCCTGAAATAAGGCAGTAGGCAGTAGGGCTTAGGCAATAGAGAATACCCCTACTGCCTACTGCCTACTGCCTACTGCCTACTGCCTACTGCCTACTGCCTACTGCCCAACCATCTCCGCCAGCCTGCGCACCGTGTTCCAGTTGCGCGAAGTACCTATGCCCATGCGCTTGTGATTGCTCGCCGCCAGCAGCCGTGAGCTTGGTCGCTCGCGCGAAAAGACGAGCCAGATGTCGCCGCCGACCGAAAGCACCTTTTCATCCTCGGCGGCATAGCCATCGAGCGCCGCGACGGCATCCGCCGGCGCAGGTTTGCGCATGACGCGCACCGCGACCTGATCGCCGGCATCGGCGGACTCGGCCGGGAACGGATTGCCGCTCGCGAGCTTCAGCCAGTCCTCGGCGCCGCGCACGATGATATCGACATGGCGGCCGAAGGTCTTTTCGAACGCTGCTTCCAGCCGTTGTTCGAGATCGGCGATTTTGGCCGCCCGCGCGTCGAAGACCAGGTTGCCCGTTGCCACCAGCGTCCGGACATTCTTCAGGCCGAGGCTCTCCGCCATCGCCTTGAGGTCGGACATGACGAGGCGTCGCCCCTCGCCAAGGATGATGCTGTAGAGCAGCGCGACGTAGGTCCGCATCAAACGAGGCGCGACTGGTCCACCGCGGCCGAGATGAAGCTCGCGAACAGCGGATGCGGTTCGAGCGGCCGGCTCTTCAATTCAGGGTGGTACTGCACGCCGATGAACCAGGGATGGTCGGGGTATTCGACCGTTTCCGGCAACACGCCGTCGGGCGACATGCCGGCAAAGACCAGGCCGCAATCCTCGAGCCGCTGCTTGTAGTCGATATTGACCTCGTAGCGGTGCCGGTGACGTTCGGAAATCTGGGCGTCGCCGTAGATCTCGGCAATCTTGGAACCCTTGCTCAGCTCTGCCTGATAGGCGCCGAGCCGCATCGTGCCGCCGAGATCGCCGGTCGCCCTGCGCTTCTCCAGCATGTTGCCCTTCAGCCATTCGGTCATCAGGCCAACGACAGGCTCCTCGGTCGGGCCGAACTCGGTCGAGGAGGCGTGCTCGACGCCGGCCAGCGAACGCGCCGCCTCGATGCAGGCCATCTGCATGCCGAAGCAGATGCCGAAATAAGGCACCTTGCGCTCGCGCGCGAACTTCGCCGCCAGGATCTTGCCTTCCGAACCGCGCTCGCCGAAGCCGCCGGGAACGAGGATGCCATGCACCTTCTCAAGCCAGGGCGTCGGGTCTTCCTTTTCGAAGATCTCGCTCTCGATCCAGTCGAGCTTGACCTTGACGCGGTTGGCGAGGCCGCCATGCGAAAGCGCCTCGATCAGCGATTTGTAGGCGTCTTTGAGGCCGGTGTATTTGCCGACAATGGCGATCGTCACCTCGCCTTCCGGATTGTGGATGCGGTTGGAGAGCGCCTGCCAGGGCTCCATGCGCGGCTTTGGCGCCGGGTCGATGCCGAAGGCGGCAAGCACCTCCGAATCGAGCCCCTCCTTGTGATAGGCCATCGGCACGTCATAGATGTGCGGCACGTCGAGCGCCTGGATAACGGCGCTTTCGCGCACGTTGCAGAACAGCGACAGCTTGCGGCGCTCTTCTTTTGGAATGGGCCGGTCGGCGCGCACCAGAAGGATGTCGGGCGCAATGCCGATGCCGCGCAGTTCCTTGACCGAATGCTGCGTTGGCTTGGTCTTCAGTTCGCCGGCGGTCGGGATGTACGGCATCAAGGTCAGATGGACATAGACCGCGTTGTTGCGCGGCAGGTCGTTGCCGAGCTGGCGGATCGCCTCCAGGAACGGCATCGCCTCGATGTCGCCGACCGTGCCGCCGATCTCGCACAGCACGAAGTCGTAGTCGTCATTGCCCTCGAGGACGAAATGCTTGATCTCGTCGGTGACGTGCGGAATGACCTGCACGGTCGCGCCGAGATAGTCGCCGCGCCGCTCGCGCTCGATGATGTTCTTGTAGATGCGGCCGGTGGTGATGTTGTCCTGCTGGTTGGCCGAGCGGCCGGTGAAGCGCTCATAGTGGCCAAGGTCGAGGTCGGTTTCCGCCCCGTCGTCGGTGACGAACACCTCGCCGTGCTGGTACGGCGACATCGTGCCGGGATCGACATTGAGATAGGGATCGAGCTTTTTGATGCGCGCGCGATAGCCGCGCGCCTGCAGGAGAGCCCCAAGAGCTGCCGCAGCAATGCCTTTTCCGAGTGAGGAAACCACGCCGCCAGTGATGAATACATATCGCGCCATGGGAGTCATCGCTTAACGCGGCCGGATTGATTCCGCCAGAGAAAAAACCGCCGCGAAGGCTTTTTCCCAAGAAGGCGCGACGCCCCGAAGGGCAAGAAATGTTGCAGTCAAAACAAAAGGGCCGGCTGGGCCGGCCCTTTCGGCATGATGGGTGGAGGCCTCAGATAATAACGCCTGGTTGTTATATAATAACAACCTTGGTGCCGACCTTGACCCGGCTGTAGAGGTCCATGACGTGCTCGTTGATCATGCGGAAGCAGCCATTGGAGGCGCTGGTTCCGATCGACTGCGGCGCGATGGTGCCGTGGATGCGCAGATGCGTGTCCTTCTTGCCGTCATAGAGATAGATGGCGCGCGCGCCGAGCGGATTCTCACCGCCGCCGGGCATGCCGTCCTTGTACTGGCCATAGTGCTTGGGCTCGCGCTTCTGCATGTCGAGCGTCGGGATCCAGCGCGGCCATTCCTGCTTGTCGCCGACAGCGACCGTCCCCTTGAACTGCAAGCCTTCGCGGCCGACGGCGATCGCATAGCGTCGCGCCGTGCTCGACGATTCGACGAGATAGAGACGGCGGGCGCTGGTGTCGATGACGATGGTGCCGGCGGGGTAGCCGCTGAACTCGACGTCCTGCGGCACGAACTCCGGCTTCACCTTGAACGGCCGCTTGGCGTCCTTCTTGGCGAGAGCCGAATCAAGTGCGCGCGTTTCGGGCAGATAGCTGATCGATGACGACGACGAACCGCCGAACAGGCCTGCAAACAGGCCGCCGCTTGCCGGCTTCTGGCCAGGAGCCTCGCTGCGCAGCTCGCCATTGTTGCCGGTCAGCGCGACGTTCATCGCCTCGGCCGGCATCGGCTCGGCCGACTGGATCGGTTCGACAGCGGCGATCGGCTCGATGATCTTGACCGTCTTCTTGCCTGTCTTGGCAT
>NZ_RZOS01001199.1:0-602 GCF_004022605.1 Mesorhizobium sp. M4B.F.Ca.ET.089.01.1.1 | reverse complement strand
ATACCAGGTGACCGTCTGCTTGGCGGCCTCCTTTATCGCCGTCTGCTGCTCCGCCGGCAGGGTCTCCAAGCGATCCTTGTTCATGAACCACCAATTGGCGGTCCAGATGTAGTTCGCAATGGAGAGCTTGTCGGCGACCTCGTACCATTTGGAATCGTAGTAGTCGCGAACCTCGGGTTCCACTGCGCTCACAACATGTGCCTGAAGCGAGGTATAGACCTGCCCGAAGGGAATAGACTCGGCGAGAGCGCCGAGCTGGCGCATCGTGGCGAGAATTACCGGATTCGGCGGGGTGCGGATCTTTAGCCCTTTTAGATTCTCAGGGCTTGTGATGGCCGTGCCGGTGGAGGCAAACTGGCGGAAACCCGAGTCGAGAGCGCCAAGCAGGACGTAGCCTCTATCCTGCCCGAAGCCCATCAACTCCGCCCCGATGGGCCCGTCGAGGAAGGCGTGTATGGCCTTGTTGTTGGCGAAAAGGAAAGGCAAGGACGTCACGTTGAGGCGAGAGTCGATTGCGTACACCGAACCCCCGAGGCCGATGTCGATCGAGCCCACGCCAACGCCTTCCGCGATAGAGTCCTCGTCGCCGAGCTCACCGTCCG
>NZ_RZOS01001198.1:0-602 GCF_004022605.1 Mesorhizobium sp. M4B.F.Ca.ET.089.01.1.1 | reverse complement strand
TTTCGGCCGCGACAGGGTCGTCAGTTGCTTTTCGAGTGAACCGTCGTCATGGGCCTTGGCCAGCATCGCCACGAGCGTGGCCGCCGTGACGAACTGGACGCTATGGTTCTGCTGGATCGCCTCGCGCCCGAGAGCCACCGCCAGATGTGTTTTGCCCGTACCCGGAGGTCCAAGGAACAGGACCGTGTCGCCATGGGCAATCCAGCGGCAGGTCGCCAGCTCCCGGATTTGGCGCTGATCCAGCGACGGCTGCGCGTCGAAGTCGAAGCCATCGAGTTCGCGCACAAACGGGAACTGCGCGATCTTGCCTGCCATAGAGATGCGCCGCTCGTCGCGCCGCGCGATCTCGCGGGTCACCAGGAAGGCCAAAGCCTCGCGCAAGGTCATTTGCGAACGCGCCGCTTCGTCCAGCAGCGTATCGAGCTGGTCCCGGATCGCGGTCAGCTTCAGCCGGTCGAGCTGAGCCACCAGCATCTCGTGATCGACCGTCGTCATCACCAGCTGCCTCCCACCAGTGCCTCATATTCGGCCAGCGGCCGCAACAGAGCGGAAGGCGCAACGATATCCACCGGCGCCGATCGCACCGGCGCAGCAGCGCCGAC
>NZ_RZOS01001197.1:0-602 GCF_004022605.1 Mesorhizobium sp. M4B.F.Ca.ET.089.01.1.1 | reverse complement strand
GGCTTCCCACTATCTATAACACCAATCTCATCGTCAACAGCTGGAGCAGCTTCATCGAGCAGCTTCGGCAGATGGCCATGCCAGTGATGGTGCTGGCGGTTCAGACTACAGCCTCCATCAGCCGCTATCTACGCTCGTCAATGCTCGACAATCTCAACCAGGACTACGTCCGCACGGCTCGGGCCAAGGGCATGGGCGAGAATGTCGTCGTGTTGATCCATGTGTTGCGCAATTCGATGATCCCGGTGGTCACTGTTATCGCGCTCGGGCTGCCAAGCATCTTCGCCGGCGCCATCGTCACCGAGCAGATCTTCAAGGTTAATGGAATCGGTGAACTCCTGATAACTGCCATCTACGCCAACGACGTGCCGATGGTGCAGACACTGGCCTTCATCTTCGCAGTGCTGATCGTCGTCTTCAACCTGATCGCCGATCTGTTCTACGGCTTGCTCGATCCCAGGATTCGCTATGATTGATCTGCTTAGCTACAACAAGCCGAAAGAAGTTGCCGAGGCGTTTGTTTCTCGATCGCCAACTACCGATCCCGTCGCCAGCGTTGAGTCCTTGTTGCTCGGAGCGCCGTCGCGCAATCAGTGGTGGGA
>NZ_RZOS01001196.1:0-603 GCF_004022605.1 Mesorhizobium sp. M4B.F.Ca.ET.089.01.1.1 | reverse complement strand
GGGGCGCCCTGTCGGCGAGTGCCGCCTCCCGGTTATCCCCTTGACCGCTGAGGAGGTTAAACTGGTTGACAAGGCGCTTGCAGCGGCAGCTGCCTGACGCGATCCGGTCGTCCCCGGGGCTTCGTTGCCCTGGGTATCCGGCTGCTGCAACTGGTCCTGGACATTCGTTCTTCCTCGTCCAGCATCGGATTGCACGATTTCATGGCCGGCCTGGCAGAAAGGATTGAGGAATGCGGTTGTCGCGGATGATCAACGTCGTGGGCGCTCACGCCGAGGGCGAGCCGAACGACGTCATTACAGGCGGTGTCATCGATGTTCCCGGCAAGACCATGTTCGAGAAGGCACGATGGCTGGAGACCAAAGGCGATGACCTTAGAGCCTTTCTCCTGCATGAACCTCGCGGCAAGGTCACGCTCTGCACCAACCTGGTTCTGCCCTCGTCTCACCCTGACGCTCAGATGGGTTACGTCATCATCGAACCGACCTCCTATCCGCCGATGTCGGGCACGAACACCATATGCACGGTGACCGTGCTCCTGGAGACCGGGATCATTCCGATGCAGGAGCCTGTCACCAACCTGACGCTTGAGGCGCCAGCCGGCC
>NZ_RZOS01001195.1:0-603 GCF_004022605.1 Mesorhizobium sp. M4B.F.Ca.ET.089.01.1.1 | reverse complement strand
CAGTTCGATCTCCTCGCCCGCCTCCACGACTTCCTCGGCGGTGACGAAATAGCCGTCGCGCCAGTGGAAGGCGCTCGCCGTCCGGTGATGATGGGTTGCAAGGCTCGCCGTCGCCGGCGCGGCCGCTGCCGCGAGATCGGCGATTGCGTCGGAAAATGCGCTCAAATTGAAGTCGCTCATCATTGTTCTCCTGGGTTTGCGATTACCCAGATATCGCTCGACAGGACGCCGGCCGGTACTCGCCTCATGGCCAGTCGGCCGCGCGACTGGCCATCTGGTCAGGTCGCGGCCGAACGGGCCGCTCCGCACATATAATCATCCTTGCGCCTGATACCACGGAGCCCTTCCCATGGCCCTCGCCGCCGCCAAACTCCAATCCGACGAAGCCTTGCTCGACGCCTATTCGGCGACCGTCGCCGACGCGGTCGACCGCATCGGTCCCGCCGTCTGCCGCATCGAGCGTGTCGGCGGCGCCGGCGGCCATGGCTCCGGTTTCGTCATCACGCCGGATGGCCTCGTCGTCGCCAACTTCCATGTCGTCGGCGACGCGCGCGCCGTGCGCGTCTCGATGCCGGACGGCGCGTCGCGCGAAGGCCGCGTGCT
>NZ_RZOS01001194.1:0-603 GCF_004022605.1 Mesorhizobium sp. M4B.F.Ca.ET.089.01.1.1 | reverse complement strand
GAACGTGCTCAATCTGAGCTACGGCATGTACGCCAGGGCGGGTTACAGCACCAGCCAGATCGGCTGGGCGCCGGAGGAAGCCTCGATCATCTCCTATGCCACCAAGGGGTCGGCCGTCGTCTCGAAGGCCGCCGGCAACGATGCGGTCGCCGTCGGCGGCATCAAGAACGGCCAGCAGGATTACCTCAACCTCGCGCTGGTCGGCAAAGCCTCGGCGATCTTCGTCGGCGCGCTCTCCACCAACGGCACGACGACCAGCAAGGCCCAGCTTGCCTCCTACTCCAACTACGCCGGCTCCAACCCGCTCGTGCAGAGCCATTTCCTTGTCGTGGGTGTCACCGGCAGCAAGACGGGCCTTTACGGCACCTCGTTCGCGGCGCCGATCATTTCCGGCTACGCGGCGATCGTTGGCAGCAAATTCACCACGGCAACGCCGACACAGATCACCAACCAGTTGCTGAACACGGCTCGTACCGACACGCTGCTCAACTACAACGCCTCCGTCTACGGCAAGGGCGAAGCCAGCCTTTCACGCGCACTGGCTCCCGCTTCGATCAGGTAAGTTGCGATCTAGAGCGGTTCAGCGTTTCATGGAATCGCCGA
>NZ_RZOS01001193.1:0-604 GCF_004022605.1 Mesorhizobium sp. M4B.F.Ca.ET.089.01.1.1 | reverse complement strand
GTTCTACGCAGAGGTCGCGAATCTGGGCTAACACACCGTTGCCGGCTCCGGTCACATCGAAGCCGCCCAAGTTTCAAGACGTTGAGCACCGTTTGAAAGATCCTGTCGGTCTCGCCGCTGTGGTCGTCCTACGCACGGATGAGACGACCACTGTTTGCCGCGGCGTCCGAGACGGCTCGCGATACGCGTGAGCCGCAGATGCTTTTTTCGTGCTATGATGGGCTTGCAACCTTGACCTCGGCATATGGCAGAGGCCGAACGCTGTTTGCTCTGGCGCGGGAGTTTGCGCCCAGCGGGCGCAACCCGAAATGTAGTGTTGCTGCCTTTTGCTGACTGAGCTTGGGCGAGGAGTTTGTGTCCATGTCCATGTGTAGTGTTAACCGCCCACTGCAGCCGGGCGACCCAGCGCCCAATATAGTGCTCGATGCTATCTCGCGAGAAGGCAAGATTGCGCTCAATGATTTTCGAGGCCGTAGCCCGTTGTTGATCGGTTTGTTTCGCGGTCTGCACTGTCCGTTCTGCCGCCGTCACGTCGCGGCCATGGCGCAACTCAATCCGGCTCTGCGTGAGAAAGGCGTCGAGTGCCTGGCAGTGGTCAATACGC
>NZ_RZOS01001192.1:0-608 GCF_004022605.1 Mesorhizobium sp. M4B.F.Ca.ET.089.01.1.1 | reverse complement strand
TCACCAGAATGTCGTCCGGCAGATAGCTCATCATGTCGAGATACATCATCCGCTCGACGCTGCCCGGTAATGCCGGTAGTGCTTCCAATCCCGTCAGCATCGTCGGTGGCTCTACCGCTTCGGGAATGATCTCGGACGGCTCCCAGTGCGAGCAGAGGCGACGATAGACGTCGTCCATGGTCCGAAGCGAAAGGACCGAAGCCGCCTTGTGGATCTTGTCGCCTACTCGCTCGCGCCGAAGGCGTCGTGGTAAGAGCGGCATGATCCCGTCTGCGACGTTGTCATACAGTCCGGGGGGCGGCAGTGTTGCCAGGCTGGCCGACACGCGACGCAGGCCGATCGGGATGCGGGAAAGCTTGTTCCAGAGCGCGTCGGCGAGCGCGTAGCGCGTGTAACCGGAAAACAACTCATCTCCGCCGTCGCCCGACAGCGCAACAGTGACACTGTCGCGCGCCAGCCTGGAGACGAGGAAAGTCGGGATTTGCGAGGAGTCCGAAAACGGCTCGCAATAGATGCCCGGCAATTGCGGCACGACGTCGAGGGCGTCCCGGTCGCTCAAATATAGTTCCGTATGGTCTGTCCCGAGATGGCGCGCCACATGTTTGGCA
>NZ_RZOS01001191.1:0-610 GCF_004022605.1 Mesorhizobium sp. M4B.F.Ca.ET.089.01.1.1 | reverse complement strand
CCAGTGATGTGCGCTGCCGCAAGCCTCCATGGCCACCAGTGCCGGCGCCTGATCCGCCATGAACCGCAAAAACTGTCCGCGTGCGAGCTTCTTGCGTAACTTCACCTCTCTCGTCATCTACGCGCCGTGAAGCTGGAAAACGTTCTTTGCCAGATCCACCCCGATCATCGTATCCTTCATTTGCCTTCCTCTCCGCTCTGTGGCCTATATCAACCACATCGTTGGCGCTTTCGATGCCGTCTGGGGAGCGCGGCAACCACTCCATCTGCCAAGCGACAACACGCTGAAAAGCGGCGCTTCACGAATTTTTGTAGCGCTGCTTCGTTTCTTCATTCATCGGATAAAGCCCGGGAAGCGGAACGCCCTTTTCCACCTCGCTCATGATCCAGGCTTCCACTTGTTCCTGCTCAGGCCCCTCAGTCAGCAGGATCTCGACCATGTCTTTGGGAACTATGACCGCTCCGTCCTGATCGACGACGATCATGTCGTCAGGAAAGACCGCCACGCCTCCGCAGCCCACCGGCTGCTGCCAGGCTACGAAGGTCAGTCCCGCCACCGAAGGCGGCGCAGCGTAGCCATTACACCACACGGGCAGGCCAGTACCGAGGAC
>NZ_RZOS01001190.1:0-611 GCF_004022605.1 Mesorhizobium sp. M4B.F.Ca.ET.089.01.1.1 | reverse complement strand
CTCGACAAGGGATTGAAGGTTGCGTGTTTTCTTCGAGGCGCTCGGAGACGTGTTGCGAAAAATTTCGCGTGAGAGTGCATCAATCTCGTCGCCGATGCGCTCAAGCGTGTCGGCCGCGCGGTCGATGATCGCTTCGATCAGACCCAGCATCACCAATTCGCCGGACGTGCAGGGAGGGCCGCTAGTACGCTGTGCTTTCGCCGCATAGATCAAGAACGGCTTCGGTTCGGCGTGGCGGACAGTGACGAGCGTCTGGCCCTTGATAACGAAGGTAACCGGCGCTTTGACAGGGTCCTCGCCCTCGATATTCGCGACCGCGGTGATCGTCATGAACTCGGCGCCGTCTTCATGATAAAGACGGTCCGACAACTCGATTTCCGCCATCTCGTCGCGCGTCGGGATATCAATGGCCAGATGCGCCTTAACAAGCTTCACTTCCTCAACAGTCGGGTTGAGGAGGTCGAGCCAGAGAGCACCGAGAGCTTCGGCCTCCGGCAAGCCGTCAATTGCTGTCAGATGGCCGTTCTGGCCCGTGTAGATGCGCAGCATTTATGGCCCCTTCGGCAAGGCAGTATGCCGCCCGCGGAGCCTTTCCGTAACCGGGGCTGAAG
>NZ_RZOS01000118.1:0-14061 GCF_004022605.1 Mesorhizobium sp. M4B.F.Ca.ET.089.01.1.1 | reverse complement strand
ATGCCCGGCAGGGCAGAGGGGGGCGCTGTCCCGCCGACGTCTCCAGTTTTGACGTCGCCTCGCAAGCAGATCGCGTCTCCGCCGTCCGCACCCCGCCCAGGCCCAAGAAACCCAAGCCGCGAAAGCCCGCCCGCGTGCTGCCGCCGGCTTGGCTGGCACCGGGCCAGCGCGAAAAGTCTGAGGCGCAGCTGTACAAGCTGCCTGCGCCACCGCCGCCGGTAAACCCGGGCCGCCAGCCGCATGTCGCCGCCATGCGCTTCATCGACTGCCTGTTCGGCCGCTGCCGCGCGCCGCTCGACCTCGCGCTGCAGGAGGAGCCGGAGAAGGATGCTCCAGGCGCTCGTCCCGGCCCGGAGATGCTCTGCTGCGGCCTGCGCACGCGGCCGACGCAAAGCTATTGCAGCCACCATCACGCAAGGTTTCATGGCCATCGCGGCAGCGGGATGTGAGGGGCGCGCCGCAGAAGGCCGCTCTCATAGAAATCGACGATGCGATGGTGGCGCCGCAGAGCGCCGATCTTATCCAGAACCCATCCCAAGCCCGAGGAACGCCCATGCCCCGCAAGACCGCCAGGAAACCGCAGCCGCCAAAACTGCCGAAGGGCGAGGCCGGTCAGGTGCGCATCCGCCGCGAGATCGGCCATGATTTCGCGCTGCGCCAGGACGCCTTCGGCCGCCAGCGGCTGAGCAATGGCACGGCCGAAGCACGCCGCGTCTACGAGGTGTCGAATGGCGGCTTCACCTCCACCGGCGGCATCGTACGCCTGCGCAATGTCGACCCGCTGGTCGGCATCACCTCGCTCTCACGCCAGCAGCGCGAGGCAGGAGGGCGCCTTCGCGACGATTTCGAGCGCACCCAGCGCGAGGGCCTGCAGCCGCAGTCCTGGAACGAGCGCGTCGACGGTACCCGGTCGAATGCCGGCATCCCCGACCGCGTGCTCTCGGCCGGCCGCGCTCATGCTCATGCCGTCACCGCCCTCGGCCACTGGGAGGTGGCCGATGTGGTGCGCAAGGTCTGCCTCGAAGGCCAGTCGGTGAAGAGCGTGGCCGAACGCAACGGCGAAAGCCGCGACGTGGTGGTAAAACTGCTGAAGGTGGGGCTCGACCTGCTGGCGGTGCACTATGGGATGATGGGGAGGAAAGCAGGGTGAGGGGGACTTGCCAATGGATATAGGCGGCCTGCAAGCAGGGCTTCGTTTGGAATAGCAGCAAACGAACCATGCCGGCTCTGGCATCTTTGATCGTGATCAGCTCGCCCGTCTTTACGAATGCGCGCCGCGCCCCGCAGATGGCACGGGTGGGATTTGGGAGCTGCGCCGCCTCCAGGGTCCATGCCGTGACTTTCGCGCGTTGCGGCGATGCGGAAATTCTGATCCGCCGCATGTACGACGAGCGTCACGGCATCGATCCTCTGGTCAGCCCGCGGATGACGAAGGTCAGTAACGGCAAATCCGCACGCGTTCCAGCACCCGGCGGTGATGATGCCAGTGCCTCACCCACTTCACGTGGCAATGGCGGTAATGGTGCCGGTAGTGATAGCGGTGCGGATAGCGGACCACGTAGCCGGGATAGTAGTCCCGGTAATAGCGCGGGCCGTAATAGCGGCCGCCATAATCGTAGAACGGTCCGCCGCCATAGATCGGTCCACCATAGAAAGGTCCACCGAACGGGCCGCCGTAGAACGGACTGAGGCCGAACGGGCCGAAAAATCCCAATCCGCGCGCATCCGACGGCGCGACCGAGGCTGCCGCGGAGGCAACGGCGATCACTGAAGCAAGTAGCAGTTTTTTCATGGCAACCTCCTCCTGAAGGCTGATCATCGACTAAACGCACCGCCGGCGGGCTATGTTCCCGATCGCTAATGTTCGCTGGTGTCGATCTGAGGAGGAGATTCCGCGCCCGCCGCAGACATGGATGCCGAACTCGCCCGAGAGCGGGTTCAGGCCGCTTCAGCGCGCCGATGATCGAGGTGGTGATGCCAGAGGAATGCCAGTGCAACCCCACGGCGCCGAGGAACCGGAAGACAACGCAAGCCGCCTGAGCAACTCGCGGCCGTAGGGGTGGATGATGGCTTGCACAACAACGCGGGCCGGCTGCGTCATGCGCTCGCTCAGCCATTGCAAGCCCGCTTCTCCCTCTCCCACAAGGGAGAAGGAGAAGCCGGGATGAATGTCCCTATCACCGTTCGCAGATACGGATCTTCTCGATCACGCGGTGGTGGTGGCGCCAGTGCTTGCGGTACTCGGTCCAGCAATGGCGGTTGTGGCGCATTGCGTAGCGCGGCCTGTAGCCATTGTCGTAGACGTCATACCGGTAGTGAGGGCGATAGACGTAAGGATCGCCGTAGTAGGGGCCATAGTCGCCGTAATAGTCGTCATAAGTTGGGCCGATGCCAATACCCAGCCGCAAGCTGTCGGCACTGGCCGGACCGATCATGGCCGCCGCCGACGCAATCGCGATGACGGAGGCGAGCAGGAGCTTTTTCATGACTACCTCCTTTTCCAGGTTGATCTTATAAAACCCGTGAGGCGCGGTGCTGTTCCGATAAAAATCGGTTGGCCTGACGCCAGACCGCAAAGGGGCACCTCCCGCCGGGCCGCAAAACCCGCAAGCACCGCTTCATGGCGGCAAGGCGTCCCACCTCATGAGGGGGCGCTTTCCGGAACCATCGCGCTCAGCCCGGGTTCCTTCTCAGCGGGCCGCGTCAGCCGGACCTGGTGGCAGAGAGAACAGGGTGGTTTCTCCGGCTTCTTACCCTGGCCAAGGAAATGGCAGTCGAGCTCTTGTCCCACCCGGCCCGCTCCGGGCAAAGGGCAATCGATGGCGAAGCGCGCAAATCCCGACACCGCCGTTCCACGCAAAGGGATGCCCAGCCCGCGCCTGAGCAAGGCCGAATTCAAGAATCGCTATCGCGGACAGTTTTATGACCCCGCATTCGCTTCGGCGGCGCAAGCGGTAGATGCTCTGTGCGAGATCGCCTGGCAGGCCTACAAGGACGAGCGCAAGAGCCCGATCACCCGCAAGGCCGGCAAGGGTTTTCACGATCCGGACTATGAGGTGTCGGTGGAGTGGATCGCCGCCAGCGAGGCCTTGAAGGCGGCGCAGCAGCGATACGAGGACGGGTCGTCGCCGGCGCGCATCCTGCTCATCAACGGCTCCTCGCGCAGCGAGCATACCTGTCCGGGCGAGATGTCCAAGAGCTTTCGCCTTGTCGAGATCGCGCGCCGGGCCATAGAGGGAAAGCCCGGCTTCTCGGTCGGCGTTCTCGACCTCTCGCGCATCGCCTCGGAATATGGCCGTGCGATCCACCCCTGCAAGGCATGCTTCTCGACCGCGGCCGCACTTTGCCATTGGCCGTGCTCCTGCTATCCGAACCACTCGCTCGGGCAGATTCATGACTGGATGAACGACATCTATCCGCTTTGGGTCGAGGCCCACGGCATCATGATCGTTACCCCGGTCAACTGGTACCAGACGTCGTCGCCGGTGAAGCTGATGATGGATCGCCTGGTCTGCGCCGATGGCGGCAATCCCGATCCCTCGCTGACGCAGGGCAAGGACGTCGCTCTGGCGAAACGTGCCGAGCTCGCCGGATGGGACTATCCGCGCCATCTGGCCGGCCGTCTGTTCTCGGTAGTCGTCCACGGCGATACCGAAGGTGCCGAAAACGCCCGCCGCGGACTTGCCGACTGGTTGCGCTCGATGAAGCTGGAGCCGGCTGGCGAGAAGGCAGAGCTCGACCGCTATATCGGCTACTGGCAGCCCTATGCGACCAGCCACCGTGATCTCGATGCCGACCGTGCCGTGCAGAGCGAGGTGCGCGCCGCCGCGCTCGCGCTGGCGGAGGCCGTCGCGAAACGGCGAACGGGTCTCCTGCCGTCGATCGGGACGGACCTCGTCGATCCGCGTCCGAAGTAACTCTTTGCCTCCCGCGGCACCATCTTCCCTTCGACGGCTCAAGCATTTCCGGGGCAGGTTTCGAGCGGGACCATCGGCTGTATGCGCAAAACACTATATGATTGCGCCGCAGGGTGAATTTGCCGACGGACGCCGATGCCGATCTTTTCAGTCAAGCACACGACCGTCTATCGCTATAGCCAGCCGGTGAGTTTTGGCGAGCACCGGCTGATGTTCAGGCCGCGCGACAGTTTCGACCAGCGGCTTCTCGACCACGCTTTGTCGGTCGACCCCGAGCCGAAGGAGGTACGCTGGATCCACGACGTTTTTGGCAACTGTGTTGCGGTGATCGAATTCACGGGTTCGGCCAATGAACTCCATTTCTCGACGGACATTCGGCTCGATCACACGCCCCAGCACGCGCCCGATTTCCGCATCGATGAAGCCGCGCTGAATTATCCGTTCTCTTACGATTCCGACGAAGCGGCCGACCTCGCGCAGACGATTGAGCGCCATCATCCCGACGAGGGTGACGAGGTCGGCAAATGGGCCCGCCAGTTCGTCGGCGCCGCTGGCCACACCGAAACCGGAAAGCTGTTGATGACGCTCTGCTACGCCATCCACGAGAGCTTCGTGTACTCCCGTCGCTTCGAAACCGGGACGCAACCGCCGCTCATGACGCTGCACCTGCGCAAGGGCACATGCCGGGACTTTGCGCTGTTCATGATGGAAGCGGTTCGCTCGCTCGGCTTTGCCGCCCGCTTCGTGACCGGCTACGTCTATGTGCCGGGCCGCGACAGCGCCGAGGTGCGCGGCGGCGGCTCGACGCATGCCTGGTGCCAGGTCTACCTGCCCGGGGCCGGCTGGATCGAGTTCGATCCGACCAACGGAATAGTCGGCAACCGGGATCTGATCAGGGTTGCCGTGGCCAGGCACCCCCGGCAAGCCATCCCTCTTTCGGGAAGCTATTCCGGCAGCGCTTCGAGTTTCCTCGACATGACCGTTGAGGTGAAGGTGGCGAAGGAAACCGGCGGCGACAGGAATTAGTTGCGTCTTTGCGGCGCGACCGGTCCGCGCTTGAAGCGCAGCAACGACGACACCGCGGTCCACGTTGAGCCCCGCCTTGCCGCCTGGCGGTATGCACACGCCATTTTCCCGGAACCGCTCGATCTGTTCCGGCGTTGCTGGCCCGAACGAAACGCGCGTCAGCCAGCTATGCCGAGCGCGGTGGACGTTTGCGAATGACCGTTTCGCCCCACCGGAATGATGGCGAGCGTCGCTGTGCCAAGAGGAACGGGATAGCTATCAGGCTGGTCGAGGAAGGCCCACCCCTATGAAACCGATGACCGAAGAGCATCTTGCGGTTCTGCGCAGGCACATGATCGAGATGATTGCGATCCATGCCGACCTGACAAGCGAAGAACTCGGCAAAGCAACGCTCGACGAGCGGGTCTTGGCATCGATGGGGCAGGTGCCGCGACATCTCTTCGTGCCATCATCGGTCGCGCCCTATGCCTATCAGGACATGCCGCTGCCGATCGGATTCGGCAAGACCGTCTCGCAGCCCTTCATGGTCGCGCTGATGACCGATCTGCTCGCTCCCGAGCCGCACGAGTCAGTGCTCGAGATCGGAACCGGCCTTGGCTATCAGACCGCAATCCTCGCTGAACTCGCCGGACAAGTTTGGAGTGTTGAAATCATCGAGGAATTCGCAAGCCATGCCGAGGCTCTGCTGCAGGACCTTGGCTTCTCCAATGTCGCCATTCGTGTCGGAGACGGGTCTCGCGGCTGGCCCGAGCACGCCCCATTCGACAAGATCCTGGTTAGCGTGGCGGCTGAGCGGGCGCCGCCGGCTTTGCTGAGCCAGCTCACGCCGGCGGGTCGTCTGGTCCTGCCTTTGGAGTCAGAGGAAGGACAGTTTCTGACCGTCATCGACAAGGACGCGGCAGGGCAGATCAAGACCCGGAAACTCATCCCGGTTCGGTTCAGCCGGCTCGAAACCGTCTGAGGTCTCACAATTGGCGCGGCCAGCACACACCGGCTGAACTGATCTGGAAGAAGGACAGCCGCGCACCGGTCGTCGCCAAGATGCGCTTCGGGTCAGAAACCGCCGTTCGCCAATGTCCGGTTCTCACCCGGCAGGTGGGAAAAGTACAGGTGGCACAAGTCCGTTTCCTATGAGGCTGTCGCGTCAATATCGATCAGTAGACATGACGCCAATTTACTCAATTGAGTGGGGCTGACTACGCTCTATTTGGTACTCACCATGCTGGATCGACTTTGTTAGGCTCACGTGGTGGTTGCGGTATCCGTAAGCGCGGTGCGCGGGTCGCGCGCGGCCAGTGAGGCATGGAGATCCAGCCATGGATCCTATCCAGAGGCCCAAAGCGGACCACGGTCCAGCATTTCCCGAGGGTGACCGACAAGTCTCAACCATGGCGACCTCGTCTCATGGCTCCCGCAAAAGGTCGCGCGGCGCCGCGATGAGCCTCATCCCCCTCTGTCTCATCCTGCTATGCAGCGCCCCGGCAAGAGGTCAGTCAGGGACTGACGACAGGCTCGGCCCTCAAGACACTGTTGAGGTGAATGTTGCGGGGTGGGGCGTCTTCCGCGCGGGCGTCGCGGGCGCGGAGCTCAACGGTGCCTTTACGATCGATGCGGCCGGGACGCTGCATCTTCCGGTCATTGGGCAGGTAGTGGCTGCGGGTCTGCGTGAGAATGACCTGGCAAAACTGATTGACGATCGGCTGCAGGCCAGAAGTGGCTTCGACGTGCGTCCCGTCACGACCGTCCAGCGCCGACGATCGCGAGCAGCGGCGCCGGTCGATCTCGAAGCGGCGAAGAATCGATCGCTTCAGGAAACCAATGCACCCGCGCGAACCGGTCAAGCGGCGCAAGCCTTTGCTGGCGAGCAGCATGCGTTGGTCGCACGTGCTGACACCGGCTTGCCGGCGCGTGTGGTCGCAGACGCCCCGGTTCTTCAAGGGCGGGCCTTTGAAGAGCAGCAGAAACGAGCCGAACGGCTGGCGGGGGATCTGGAACTGGCGCAGAGCGAAGTAGAAAGCCTGCAGGAGAAAGCCGTTCTCGCGAACCGCGAAAGAGCCGCCGCACTCGGAGCGCAGCAGGCTGCGGAAGCCTCGCTGGCAGCAGCCAGGCGCGCGCTTGACGAGGAGCGGCAGAAGGTCGAGCGGTTGGAAGGCGATCTCGCCGCGGCGCATCAATCTCTCGATGCTGTGACGGCAAGGGGAAAACTGGCGGCGGCTGCGCAAGCCGTCGACATCCAGGGCCGGCAAGTTGCCGAGGCCGCTGCAAAGCGAACCGAGCAAGCGCTCGCACTGGAACGCGAAAGAGCAGATGCCCTCGCCCTCGATCTCAGCGCTGCAAATCAGGATCGCGATGCGGCAAAGGAGGAAGTGGCCCGGCTTTCCGCGGCGTTGGAGCAACAACGCGAAAGGGCCGTTGGCCTGGCCCGCAACCTCACCGCGGCGCGCAACAAGATCGACGTCCTGAAAGCTCCCGATGCGCCTCGCGCCCAGCGCGTCGAGCCCGCTCCCAAAGCACGCGACGCTGATGGAGCTGGTCCACGCCTTGCAGGGAAGCGGGCTCGTTCAGTCCGTGCGCCCGACGAGCACGAGATCCGAAAAGTGGCCGCCCGCAAGTCACGGCAACCGGTTCCGGTGGCGACGATTCCGCTTCCCGCCGCGTTGCTGCCGACGCGGGCGCCGTTGCGCTCGGCGTCAGGATTATGGTGATGCGCCGGTATCTGGCTACCGCATTGGCGATCGCAGTTGCGATCGGGCCTGCTTCGGCTGTTGACGTGGGCGTTGGAGGCACGGTCGGCGGTATCGGGGTCGGTGTTGGTGTGGGCGCTGGCTCGGACGGCGCCTCCGTTGGAGTTGGCACCAGCGTCGACGGGCTGGGAGGAGCAGATGTTGGAGGGTCGCTCGGCACAAGCAACGGATCGCTCGGCGCCGACGTTGGGGCGGGCGCCAACCTCGGCGGCGTAAGCGGCGGCGTTTCGGCTGGCGTCGACGCGGGAGACCAATCAGTTGATGGCCCAGCGGGCACCGCCGGAGCGAGCGCTGCTTTGGGGAGTACCACAGGGACGGCGGGTGCCGTTGCCGGCAAGAAGAAGGCTGCCATTGTCGTGCCCAGGGGCGCGCGATACGCAATCGTCCTGCCACGCAGCCTTTGGCCCTCCAGAGGTGGTCGCGACACGCTCGGGCAAAGCAAAAAAGGCTATCCCGTACTGCAGCCTCTGGCGCCGCTGAAGGTGATACCCGGCACCCCGCCGGCCGTGGTTCGCGTCTGCCGCCAGGCGATCAGATCGGCTGCGGTGCCGCTTGGTGCCGTGCGCGTGCAGGTAGCCAGCGCAGGTCCCCTGCGGCGGCATCGTCTCGGCACGCTCACCGCACCGATTGAGGTGCGCATAGACTATGCAAGACAAGGTGGCATCGAGGTCCGGCAAGCGCGGGTCGGATGCCGCCTCGACCCGGCGGGCAGGGTCGTCGCGGTGAACTAGGCTTGTTGGATTTGGCGGGTGGGCCAAGTCTCGATGAAACGGACGTCGGGAGTGCCCCCGAGTCCTGCCTGAATCATGGATGACCTTCGCCACCCGTCCTAGCTCCCGATCCCCCGTAGCACCGTCTTCTCCACCACCGGCTCCAGTGATTCCGCGAACGGCGTTGCCAGGTGATGGCGATCGCGGTAGGCGAGCTTGCCGTTGATGAAGACGTGACAGGTGGTGCTGTCGCAGAACTGGCTGGTCAGGTCGACATAGGTGGCGCCGGGCACGCTGCGCACGACATCGCGCTCCGCCGCGGCGATGTCGTCGTTCGCCGCCATGTTCCTCGGCGTATCGCAGACCTCAGGTGCCTGCCCGCGCCACAACGCCCGTGCCACGCATTTGTCGACGTAGTTTCCATTATAGGGCACGTCCCTGATCACCGCGACCTTGATCCCGGCCCGGCTGAATGCCGCGAGCGTCCAGTGCAGGCCGGCCCTCCATTCCTCGTTCCAATCGGCGTGCCTCAGTTCCTCGGGCGATTCCTTCATCACGTTGCCGATCGAGAATTCCGAGATCACCACCATGCGCGGATGCAGCGCGATGATGTCCTTGACCGATTGCTCCCGCCACCGGTCGCATTCGGTGTAGTCGCGCTTCAGCCGCCAGTTCCAGGTCGTGACCCGTGAGGCTCGGCAGGAGGATTTGAGATAGGTGACGACGCGGTAGTTGTTCTTGCTTGCCGCCTCGATCAGCGGCGTCGACCAATGGTCGGCATGCGAGTCGCCGAACAGCACCACCGAACCCTCTGCATCTTTGGCGCCGAACACGCAGGGCTTGGGCTTGACGGTTTCGAAATCGAGCACGCAGCCGCCCTTGGCGCGCGCGGTCGAGGGACGCGCCGCGCTTTCGGCGATGACGCGCTGTTCGGGGTCGAGATCATGAACGGCCAGCCGCGCATTGGCGTAGGCCGCCGCAACGCCGGTGCCGGTCAGGAGGACGGCCGGCACCAGCGCGCGCGCCGCATTGGCCATAAGCCAGCCATTGCGGCGTATAGGGTTCTCGATGACGTGATAGGTGAAGGCCGACAGCACCAGCGTCAGCGCCAGGCAGACAAGGCGCTGCACGGTGGAAAGTTCCGCGGTGAGCATGCCGGCATAGACGATGACCGGCCAGTGCCAGAGATAGAGCGAATAGGAAAGCTTGCCGCCCCACTGCAAGGGCGGCAGCGCGAGCACGGCGCTGGGGCCATTGCTCGCGCCGGCCGCTCCCGCCAGCAGCATGAGGACGGCGCCGGTCACCGGCACCAAAGCCAGCAGACCGGGGAAGGGGGCATCCTCGCTGAAAGAAAGATAGGAGATCGCAATCAGCGCCAGCCCGAGCCAGGCCATTGTGGCGTTCAGGCCGCGGCGCTCGCGCCACAATGTCGCCGGGGCTAGCGTGGCCAGCCCGCCGGCAGCGAACTCCCAGGCCCTGAGCGGCGAGAAATAGAAGGCCCAGGGCTGGGCGACCGTGGTCAGCCAGGCGCACACAGCGAACGATACCAGACCGGCAAACCCGATCACCAGGATCACCGCCCGCTTGCCGGGCTTCAGCCACGCGGCAAGCACCAGCAGCGCCGGCCAGGCCAGATAGAACTGCTCCTCGACCGACAGCGACCAGAAATGGATGAACGGGTTGTTGGCGGCGTCGGACGCGAAATAGTCGAACGACCAGCGGATCAGCCACAGATTGATCATGTAGGCCGACGCGAACATGGCGCCCTTGGAATAGAGCGACTGCTCCTCCGGCGACAGGATGAAGGCGCCGGCAACCAGCGTCGCGAGGATGACGAACAGCGAAGCCGGCAGCAGCCTGCGCGCGCGCCGGGCGTAGAAGCGCCAGAGGTCGAGCCGCCCGGTCTCGTTGATCTCGGTGACGAGATGACGCGTGATCAGGTAGCCCGAAATGACGAAGAAGATGTCGACGCCGGTGAAGCCGCCGGGGAGCGCGGTGAGCCCAAAATGATAAGCGATGACGCCGGCCACCGCCAGCGCGCGCAAGCCCTCGATGTCGGGCCGGAACGATGCCGAGGCCGGGAATTGTGCTGTCAAAACGACGCCTCGTCGTGCTGGTCGTTGGCAGCCCACCCACGGGCGAGACTCGACCCTGAGCGCTGATATCGCAATGCAACATATTTAACGCGGTGCAACATAAGTGGAGATCGGCGTCCTTCTCCCGCTCACGGGGAGAAGGACGCTCTCGCCTCCACCTTCGCCAAATCCGACATGCGCGGTCGGCCTCCGCGTTGCCCATGCCTCGCGCATCGTCTATGCACCCTCAGCCAATGCCGGCTGGAACGGAGCCCATCATGACCGACCAAACCATCCTCAAATTCGGCGCCATCGAGCATGCCGAGGCCGGCGATCTGCCGGGCTGGGTCGTCGTCGAGGGCAGGCCGACCATGCAGACCGCCGTGCAGCACACCACCGCCGACGGCAAGGTGATCTCGGGCACCTGGCGCGCCTCGCCGGGCACCTACCATGCCACCTACACCGACTACGAATTCGTGCACATGATCGCCGGCCGCATCATCATCACTCCCGACGGCGGCGCACCTGTGGAGGTCGGGCCGGGCGATGCCTTCGTCGTCGAGGCCGACTTCAAGGGAACCTGGAAGATCATCGAGCCGGTGACCAAGCATTTCGTCGTTCGGGTCGGCTGATGCGGGCGCGTCGCCAGTCATGCGAGAGTGGCGGCGGGTCGGCCAGCGTCGAGCCGGCCCACAGCGCTCTGTGCGTTAGGCTGCGCTAAAGTAACGTTGTCCGGAAACGTGCGATCTGCTAGCATTTGACCACCGACAAACGGCTCCGGAGTGCCGTGCGTCCGACATCATGCACAACAGATCAACTCGAACCGGAGAACGGCCATGAAACGGCTTCTGACGGTCGCTGCGCTTTTGGCAGCAGGCAGTTTGATTGAGATGCAAGGCGCAGCCGCCGATGACGATGCGCTGATCAAGAGCGCCGAGTCAGCCGCGCCGGCTGCAGTGGCCAGCGGCGCCGCGGTCTACGCCATGGACGAGAAGGGCAACATGCGCACCCTGCGCGAGGGCAAAGGCGGCTTCTGGTGCATGCCGGACAACCCGGCCTCGCCTGGCCCGGACCCGATGTGCGGCGACGCCAACTCGATGGAATGGGCGATGGCCTGGCTGCAAAAGAAGGATCCGCCCAAGGGCAAGGTCGGCTTCATGTACATGCTGTCCGGCGGCACCGACGGCAGCAACACCGATCCCTATGCGACGGCGCCCACGGAAGGCAACAACTGGGTAGAGACCGGTCCGCATGTGATGATCGTCAACGCCATGGACATGATGGCGGGCTATCCGACGGACGCAAAGCCCGACACGTCCAAGCCCTATGTCATGTGGCCGGGCACGCCCTACGCCCATCTCATGATCCCGGTTAAGTAGCTGGAACGAGAGCGCACGGGCGCTCCGTCCTCACAACAATGGCGGGTATCTCCGCCCGCCATCCGAACCGCCAACTGTAGAGGCCGTGAGCGTTGGCATCTCGGCCGCCGCCGCAACTTCGGCGCCGCCTACGGCTATTGCGACAACGCCCTGCAACATAAGCGCAATCTGCGCGTTTGCTAATCCACAGAGAGGCAGTCGTCAGGGTGGCCGCGCCGTGCGTTGCACGCCGGCGAAATATCGCTGATCATGCTCCTCGTTGGGCGGAGGCATCAGGTGAATCGGCAAAACGGCACGCGCCCGTCGGGATCCGGGCTGGTTGGTCTTCTGGCTGCGTCGAGGGCGCATCCGCGCACAGCGCTGCCCACGGTCGCGACGGTGGTCACGACAGTGGCGGCGCTCTATTTCGGCCGCGAGGTGTTCCTGCCGATCGCCGTCGCCCTGCTTTTGACCTTCGCCCTGGCGCCCCTGGTCTCCGCGCTGAAGCGCGTTGGCATTCCGCGCCTTCCGGCCGTCATCGCCAGCGTGCTCGGCGCCTTCGCGGCGCTTGCCATGTTCTCCTTTGTTGTCGCCACGCAGGTCAGCGATCTCGCCCAGAACATTCCCGTCTACCAGATCAACATCCTGACCAAGATCCGCGCGCTGAAGGAAACCGGCCTCGGCGGCGGCATCATCGCCAGGCTGAGCGGAGTGATCGAGCGCGTTGGCCAGGAGATCGAGCGCCAGGAGCCGCAACTGCCCTCGGCGACCGAGACGCCCAAACGCGATCCGATCCCGGTCGAGATCGTCGCGCACGAAAAGCCGCTCGAGGTGCTGCAGAACCTGGTAGCGCCGCTGCTCAGCCCGCTCGCCTCGGCCGGCCTGGTCATCGTCGTGGTCATCTTCATGCTGATGGAGCGCGAGGATCTGCGCGACCGCTTCATCCGTCTCGTCGGCTATGGCGACCTGCACCGCACCACGCAGGCGCTGCAGGATGCCGGCAAGCGTGTCGGCCAGTATCTTTTGATGCAGCTGGTGGTCAATATCGTCTACGCCGTGCCGATCACCATCGGGCTCTGGGTGCTGGGCATCCCCAACGCGCTTTTGTGGGGCATGCTGGCGCTGGCTCTGCGCTTCGTGCCCTATATCGGTCCGATCATCGGCGCGCTCTTGCCGCTGTTCCTGGCGCTGGCCGTGGCGCCCGGCTGGGCTCTGCTCTTGTGGACGGCGGCCCTGTTCATCGTCATGGAACTGATAACCGGCAACGTGATCGAGCCCTGGCTCTACGGCTCGCGCACCGGGCTGTCGCCGCTCGCCATCATCGTCGCCGCGATCTTCTGGACATGGCTCTGGGGTCCGCTCGGCCTGGTGCTGTCCACCCCGCTCACTGTCTGCCTGGTCGTGCTCGGCCGCCATGTGCCGCAATTCGAATTCCTCGACGTGCTGTTCGGCAACGAGCCGGTGCTGGAGCCGCACGCCCGGCTCTACCAGCGGCTGCTGGCTGGCGATCCGGACGAGGCGACCGACCATGCCGAGGAGTTCCTGGAGGACAAATATCTGTTCGAGTTCTACGACAAGGTCGCGATCCCCGCTTTGCTGCTCGGCGAGCATGACCGCATGCGCGGCGTTCTCGACGACGAGCAGCGGCGGCTGCTGGCCGGCAGCGCCGAGACCCTGGTGGCGAACCTCGACGACAGTGCCCAGCAGGAAGCCGAGGAGGAAGAGGACGAGCCGGAAGCCGCCGTCTCAGGCGATGACAAGGCCGGCGAACGCAAGGCGTCGGAGCGCAAGCCTGGCGAGGACAAGGAGGTCGACGATGCCGAAGAGGTCAATCTCCCCGATGGAACCGGCATTGCGGTTCTGTGCGCCGGCGGCCGCGGCGAGCTCGATGATGCCGCCGCCGCCATGCTGGCGCAGGTGCTGGAAGTGCAGGGCGCCGAGGCGACCAAGGCGGGCTTCGCCGATCTCGAGCCCGGCGGCGTGCGCCGCCTCGAGCTCGATGCGCTCGACGCGGTCGTCATCGGCTTCCTCGACCGTGATTCCGTCAAGCATGCCCGCTTCCTGGTGCGGCGGCTGAAGCGCCGCCGGCCAAAGCTCAGGGTTGGCATCGTCTTCTGGTCGGAAACCGGCAATGGCGACCGGCAGGCCGCCAGCGCCGAGGCCCGTGACCTCAATGCCGACTTCGTCGCCTATGGCATGGTCGATGCCGTCAACGGCACGCTGTCCGGCGA